>CAZGRM010000118.1:0-10581 GCA_964528295.1 uncultured Lachnospiraceae bacterium | reverse complement strand
GGGGAACCACCATCAAGCATTTTGCCTGCAACAACCAGGAGGACAACCGGATGGGCTCCAACAGCATTGTGTCGGAGCGGGCGCTGCGGGAAATCTACCTGAAGGGCTTTGAGATCGCCATCCGGGAGTCCCACCCCAGATCCATCATGACCAGCTACAACCTGATCAACGGCGTCCATGCCGCCAACAATTATGACACCTGCACCAAGGCGGCCCGCAGGGAGTGGGGCTTTGACGGTGTGATCATGACGGACTGGACCACCACGGAGGCGGGAGATGACTGCACGGCCGCGGGCTGCATGCGGGCGGGCAACGACCTGGTGATGCCAGGCAGCGTCTCAGATCATGAAAATATCCGAAGAGAGCTGAAGGAGGGCACCCTCCGGGAGGAGGAGCTGAGAGCCTGCATTGTCAGACTGGTGCGGGTAATTCTTGGCACAGAACGATTCGGAGCGTAAACGAATAGAAATGGCCGGCGGCCCGTATCCGGGAAAGCGGAGGGGCGCCGGCTTTTTTGCCGCTTATATAGATTTTTTACAAAATATCCAACCTTTCTACTATTCATTTTCGGAAAGATCATATATACTGCATTTGAAAGACGGAGCCGCCGGAGGGCGGCGGAAAGTGGGAGGAAGGATAGGATGGAAGGATGTACGACCAAAAAAACCGGGAAGGAAAGGGCCGGCGCCAGGGTACCGGAGGCCATGGAGCGGATTCTGGACAGGGTCAGGGAGACCTTCGGGGACTCTTCCAGGGTGTATGAGCTGTTCAAAAACTGTTATCTGAATACACTGCAAACCGCGGTGAGGCCCCTGGAGGACGGCACGGCTTTCGTGATTACCGGCGACATCCCTGCCATGTGGCTCAGGGATTCCGCGGCACAGCTGCGCCCCTACCTGATCCCGGCCAGGGAGGATAGGGAGATTGCGGATTTGCTGGTGGCGGTGTGCCGCCGTCAGTTCCGGTATATCTGCATCGATCCCTATGCCAACGCTTTTAACGCGGAGGCCAATGGGAACTGCTGGGAGAAGGATGAGACAGAAATGAATGACTGGCTGTGGGAGCGGAAATATGAGGTGGATTCCCTGTGCTATCCCCTCCAGTTTGCCTATCTGATCTGGAAAAATACGGGGCGGACCGACCAGTTCGACGATTTCTTCACAGAGGGAGCGGGGAAGATTCTGCGGGTGTTTCGAAGGGAACAGCGCCATGAGGAGCAGTCTCCCTATCGTTTTATCCGCAGAAACGCGTACTACACGGACACCCTCTCCCGGGAGGGAAAGGGTGCGCTGGTGAGATCGGGGATCGGCATGACCTGGTCCGGCTTTCGGCCCAGCGACGACGCCTGCGTCTACGGGTATTTGGTGCCATCCAACATGTTTGCGGTGGTGGTGCTGGGCTATCTGGAAGAGATCGCGGGGAAGGTGCTGGGGGACGGGGAGTTGGCCCGGGAGGCCGCCGGACTGAGAGAGGAGATCTATGAGGGGATCGAGACCTGGGGCATCACCCGCCGGGAGGGCTACGGGGAGGTGTACGCCTATGAGGTGGACGGATACGGGCAGTTTCATCTGATGGACGACGCGAATGTGCCCAGCCTGCTCTCCATGGACTACCTGGGCTACCGGGGCCGGAGCCGTCAGGTGGCGGAGAACACCAGGCGGATGATTCTGAGCGAGGCGAATCCCTATTATTACAGGGGAAGGGTGGCGGAGGGAATCGGCAGCCCCCACACCCCGGTGGGCTACATCTGGCATATCGCCCTCTGTATCCAGGGCCTCACCGCCGGATCTTTGGAGGAAAAAAGGAGAATGATCGATCTGGCGGCGGCCACGGACGGCGGAAAGGGACTGATGCACGAGGGATTCTGGGCGGAGGACGACACCTGCTATACGAGAGAATGGTTTTCCTGGGCCAACGCGGTGTTTGGCGAGCTGGTGATGGACTACTGCGGGTACCGGATCGAGGTTTAGCCCGCGGTGGCGCGGCGAAATTTTGAACTGAAATTTATGCTTCAAATATAGAATTTTTTAAATTGAGCCTCGGACTAGTTTATAGTAAGATAGCGGTATCAATGGACAATTATGACTGGAGAAAGGGTGAGGATTATGTTTTTGACTGATAAAAAATTAGAGCGGCGGATCAGTGAGCTGCGGGAATACCGTTACCGGGATGTGATTCACCTGGAAACATTTGCGGCGAGGGAGGATACCCAGGGGGTGGTAAATCCCGTCCTGCCTGAGAGCTTTGAGGGCTGGGACACGCTGCGGGTGGGCGATACCTGGAAGGGCAGAGATTTGTATCTCTGGATGCACAGGGAGATCCCCGTGCCTGCCCAGTGGAAGGGAAAAAGGATCCTGGGAATCTTTGACTTCGGAAAAACGGGAGGTGGGAACAACTCCGGCTTTGAGTCCATGCTGTATCTGAACGGCGAGATGTACCAGGGCGTGGACGCAAATCATATGGAGGCGTTTTTTGACGACAAATACTGTGGTACGACACTGGATGTGACCTTCCGGCTGTGGTCGGGACTGGAGGGGGGAGGCGTTCCCACGGTCCAGGAGCACCGGATCGCCCGGGCGGATCTGGCCTGGCTGGACGAGCAGGCGGATGATTTTTATTATCTGGCCTCCATGGTGTGGCAGACCCTCCAGGAGCTGAGTGAGTCCGATCCCCTCCAGCACGATTTGCGGAGGGCGCTGGACGCGGCCTGCCACTGTATTGACTGGTCCTATCCCGGCAGTGACGCCTTCTATGAAAGCGTGCGGGAGGCGGACACTCTGCTGAATGAGACCATCGACGGCATGGAGAAGAGGTCCCCGATCAATGTCAGCTGCGTGGGACACACCCATATCGATGTGGCGTGGCTGTGGAGACTGAAGCATACCAGGGAAAAGTGCTCCCGTTCCTTCTCCACGGTGCTGCGGCTGATGGAGCAGTATCCGGAGTATATTTTCCTTCAGACACAGCCCCAGCTGTACGAATATATGAAAGAGGAATTTCCGGAGCTCTACAGTAAGATCAAGGAGCGGGTGGCCGAGGGCCGCTGGGAGGCGGACGGCGCCATGTGGGTGGAGGCCGACTGCAACCTGACCAGCGGGGAATCCCTGACCCGCCAGATCCTTCTTGGCAGCAAATTTATAAAAGAGGAGTTCGGCAGGGAGGTGGAGTATCTGTGGCTGCCGGACGTGTTCGGCTACTCCTGGGCCCTGCCCCAGATTCTGAAAAAGGCGGGGATCCGCACCTTCATGACGACGAAGATCAGCTGGAACCAGTACAACCGCATGCCCCACGATACCTTTATATGGAAGGGGATTGACGGCAGCGAGGTGCTGACCCACTTCATCACCACGCCGGAGCCCTGGAACGAGCGGGACTCCTGGTTCTACACTTACAACGGAAGGCTGGTGCCCAGAACGGTGAAGGGTGTCTGGGACGCCTACAGTGAAAAGCAGCTGAATAAGGATCTGCTGATCTCCTTCGGGTACGGAGACGGAGGCGGCGGAGTGAACCGGGACATGCTGGAGAACCGGCGCCGCATCGACAAGATTCCCGGACTTCCCAACTTGAAGCTGTCCCGGGCCGGGGAATACTTCCGCCGGCTCCATGAGACGGTGGAAAACACGGACCAGTATGTCCACACCTGGGACGGGGAGCTGTACCTGGAATACCACAGGGGCACCTACACCAGCCAGGCCAGAAACAAGAGAAGGAACCGAAAGATGGAGCTTCTGTACCGGAACGCGGAGTGGCTTGCGGTGATGAAGGGAATCAAGCGGGGCAGCCTGGAGTACGCCAATCAGGAGGAGCTGACAAAGGGCTGGAAGCATATTTTGACCAATCAGTTCCATGATATTATCCCCGGATCCTCCATCCATGAGGTATATGAGGACTCCGGAAAGGATTATGAGTACATCGAGTCCGTGGCCCAAGGAGTGCGAAAGGACGCCCTCTCCTGTATTTTGACACAGGAGGAGGACGCCTACACCGTGTTCAACGCCTCCGGCTGGAGACGGAGCCAGGTGGTGGCGGTGCCGGGCGGGCGGACCGGCGTGTACCTGGACGGGGACGGCCGGGAGCTGACGGCCCAGCGGGCGGGAGCGGTCACCTACGTGGAGGTGAAGGAGGTTCCGGCCATGGGAACGGCGGTTCTTCGTTTCAAGGAGCAGAGCGCGGAGGAGCCGGAGGCCAGATTTACCGTCCGGGGCAGGGAGATCGAGACGCCCTATTACAGCATTTCCATCAACGGATACGGCCAGATCACCAGGCTGTACGACAAGACCTTTGACCGGGAGGTGCTGCCGGAGGGGCAGCGGGCCAATGTGCTCCAGATGTTTGAGGACAAGCCGCTGAACCACGACGCCTGGGACATCGACATTTTCTATCAGCAGAAAATGCGGGAGATCACGGAGCTGACGAAATTTGAGGTGACGGAACTTGGCGCTCTGCGCATGGCCATCCGCTTGGAGTGGACCTACATGAATTCCACCATCGCCCAGGACATGATTCTCTACAGCGGGAACAGGAGAATCGACTTCAGGACCAGGGTGGACTACCATGAGAACCATCAGCTTTTGAAGGCCGCGTTCCCGGTGGATATCCGCTCCACCTACGGTACCTACGACGTGCAGTACGGAAATGTGAGACGGCCCAACCACTGGAATACCAGCTGGGATCAGGCCAGATTTGAGAGCGTGGCCCACCGCTGGGCGGATCTGTCGGACCGGAACTACGGCGTCAGCCTGCTGAATGACTGCAAGTACGGCCACGATATCAAGGACAATGTGATCCGAATCAGCCTGCTGAAGGCGGCCACCCACCCGGACCATCTGCAGGATCAGGGGCTCCATGAGTTCACCTACGCCCTGCTTCCCCACGGCGGAGATTTTGTGGAGGGCCAGGTGGTGCGGGAGGCCTACGATCTGAATGATCCCATGGAGGTATTTGCGGGAGTCAGCGCCCTGGACTATGAGAGCTTTGTGAGCTTCGACAGCGACCAGGTGGAGGTGGACGCAGTGAAGAAATCAGAGGACGGCGCCTACATCGTGGTCCGGTTCCACGAGTTTACGGGAGCCGCAGGGAAGGTGACCATGCGGACCGGCTTCCCCTTCCGGGCATGGGCGGAATGCGATCTGCGGGAGCGCCCGGCGGGTCCCTTCCTGCGGGAGCGGGAGATCCGTCTTCCCCTGGGAGCCTATGAGATCAAGACGGTCTTGATTCAATTATAATAGATAGAAAGGGGGCCAGCGCGCTGGCAATAATAGGAATTACGCCGGAAAAGCAGGGCGGAGGGAGATGAGGCTGAGGATGTGCGGACTGAATTACAGGAGAGCGTCCCTGGAGGATCTGGAGCTGCTGGTGAGGACCAGGATCCAGGTGCTGCGGGCGGCCAACGGGCTGGAGGACTGGGTGGATCTGAGCCGGGTGGAGGAGCAGTCCCGGGAGTATTATCGGGAGGCGCTGCCGGCGGGGGACCACACTGCCATTTTGGTTTTTGACGGGGACCGGTTTGTGGGGGCCGGGGGCGTCAGCTTTTTTCGGGTCATGCCCACCTGCCACAATCCCACGGGGCGGAAGGCCTACGTCATGAATATGTACACGGACCCGGCCTACCGGCGCCGGGGGATCGGCGGTCACACGCTGGAGCTGCTGGTAGAGGAGGCCAGGGGGAGGGGCGTGCCCCATATTTCCCTGGAGGCCACGGAGATGGGGCGGCCACTGTATGAGCGATACGGGTTCGTAAAAATGGAGAACGAGATGGAGCTGCCGTCCCAGGGAAGGACTGTTTTATGATAACGTACGGAGAAAATGATTTGTCCCTGGCCGATTATCTCCGGCTGCGGGAGTCGGTGGGCTGGCGGAATTTTGAAGAGCAGGCTGCCGGAGCGCTCGCGGGCAGCAGCTATGTGGTCGCGGCCCGCAAGCGGGGCGAGACAGTGGGCATGGGCCGGGTGATCGGCGACGGCCTGTATTTCAATATCGTGGATGTGGTGGTGTGCCCCCGGTATCAGGGGAAAGGGATCGGCAGCGCCATCCTGGGACGGCTGCTGGCATATATAGAGAGGACCCTGCCGCCGGGAGGACGGGCCAGTGTGTGGCTTATCTCGGAGGCGGGAAGGGAACCATTTTATGAGAGTCTGGGGTTCAAGAGGATTCCCCATGAACACTGCGGTTCCGGTATGAGAAGGATCCTGCGGAGGGAATCCCCGGCGGAGGTGTGTGTGCCATGAGCAGATCGGAAAACGTGATTTTGACTAATATGTGTATGGTGTATGACGAGGAGGGGCGGGTCCTGGTGCAGGAGCGGGTGGCCGAGGACTGGAGCGGCCTGGCCTTTCCGGGCGGCCACGTGGAGTACCGGGAATCCTTTGTGGAGTCAGTGATCCGGGAGATCCGGGAGGAGACCGGCCTGACGGTCCGCCATCCCAGGCTCTGCGGGGTCAAGCAGTGGCAGACGGAGGAGGATGAGCGGTACGTGGTGCTGCTCTTTAAGACGAAGGAATTTTCCGGCACGCTGCGCTCCTCCCGGGAGGGAGCCGTCTTTTGGATCAAAAGAGAGGAGCTTAGGCACCGCACCCTGGCGAAGGGCTTCGGAGAGATGCTGCGGATTTTTGAGAGCGAGGATCTCAATGAGCAGTATAGCTATCGGGATGGGGAGGAGTGGAGAATCCGGCTGCTTTGAGGAAAAAAGGAAGCCCTTGGCGCTTCCATTTGCGGAAGAAATCGCCCCGGGGAGGGCTTGCGGAAAGAGAGGAGAGAGGATATGCTGGAAACGAAGAGACTGATTCTGCGCCCCTGGAAGGAGGAGGAAGCGGAGGTCTTATATCAATACGCGAAGGATCCTAGGGTGGGGCCCGCCGCAGGCTGGCCGGCCCACACCAGTGTGGAGAACAGCAGAGAAATCATAGCGGGCGTGCTGTCGGCCCCGGAAACCTATGCGGTGGTGCTGAAACGGACGGGAGAGCCGGTGGGCTGTATTGGCCTGAGCGTGGGAGACAAGAGCAGGATACAGGGAATCCGGCCGGACGAGGGCGAGATCGGATACTGGATCGGCGTGCCCCACTGGGGCCAGGGGCTGATCCCGGAGGCGGTCCGGGAGCTGACGCGGCACGGATTTGAGGATCTGGGTCTTACGGCCTTGTGGTGCGGCTATTATGAGGGAAATGACAAGTCCCGCCGGGTCCAGGAAAAGTGCGGCTTCCGTTACCACCACACGGTAAAGCGGCAGCCCCGCCCTCTGCTCGGCGATTTTTGCACCGAGTATTACTCCCGCGTCAGCAGAGCGCGGTGGGAGACACAGAGAGCAAAGGAAGAGCTGCTGGGAAGCCGGCTGAACAAGGAGCTGCGGGGCAATGTGCTGGTGACGGAGCAGGGGAGCGTGCTGCTGGAGCGGTCCAACGGGTACGCGGATCTGGCCAATGAGATCCCCAACCGGCCCGATACCAGGTTTGCCAGCGCTTCCGCGGGAAAGGCCTTTGTGGCGGTGGGGATTTTGCGGCTGATTGAGCAGGGGCGGCTGGCCTTTGAGGACACGCTGGGAAAGCTCCTTCCCATGGATCTGGGGCAGATCGACCCCGAGGTGACCGTTCGCCAGCTCCTGACCCACACCTCCGGGGTGCCGGATTACTTCGACGAGAGCGTGATGGAGGAGTACGAGGAGCTGTGGCGGGATTTTCCCAACTATAAAATCAGGAGAAACTCGGATCTGCTGCCGCTGTTCCTCCACAAGCCCATGATGTACCCAAGGGGCGAAAGATTTCAGTACAACAACACCGGGTATGTGCTGCTGGCCATGATCATCGAGGCGGTGACGGGGCAGGAGTTTGACCGATATCTGCAAGCCCATGTGTTTGACGTCTGCGGCATGACCTCCACCGGATACTTTGAGCTGGACCGGCTCCCGGCCAGGTGTGCCAACAGCTACATCTACTGCCCGGACCGGGGGGACTACCGCACCAATATTTACAGCACGGACGCCAAGGGGACGGGGGCGGGCGGCGCCTTTGTCACCACCGGAGACATCCGCAGATTTTGGGAGGGGCTGCTGAGCTTTCGGCTGCTCTCGGAGCCCATGACCAGGGAGATGCTGAGGAGACAGAGCGGCGACGGCGCCGACGAGGAGGAGGGGTACTACGGCTATGGAGTGTGGATCATAGCCTCAGACCAGGGCGATATCCCCTATTTCCAGGGCCTGGACCCGGGAGTGAGCTTCATCTCCGAGGCCAACCCGGAAAAGCGAATCATCTCCTGTGTCGTCAGCAACTACGGGGACGACGTGTGGAAGGAGATGCGGACCATCCGCCAATGTCTGTACCAGTAAAAAACAGGCGTCCCGCAAGCCTCGGCTCTCAGGGACGCCTGTTCGTTTTTATATGGAAAGAATAAAATCCGCAATGGCGTCGGCTACCTGATCCGGCACATGCTTCTCTCCATTGTAGGCGCTGGGGCCGTCCTGGTAGCTTCCCTCCGTGAACATATGGGTGAGGCCCGGGAAGGACTGGAAGCTCCAGTTGTCTTTCGTTTCAAATTGATCCTTCCAGAGCTGAAAGTCCTCCATGGTCACCTGATAATCCTCCTCCCCCTGGAGAAGCAGCACCGGAAGCTCCATCCCCTCCGCCTCTGCCATAGCGTCGTAGTCCAGCAGGCTGCGTATATAGGTCAGGCTCTGTCCCAGGACCGTATCGTCCTCTGCCAGGGCATCCAAATCCTCCATCAGGGCCAGCTGCTCCTCATAATAGTCATAGACCTGCCGCTCCTCCCCGGTGGGCTCCGGGTTCCGGCTTTTCAGATACTCGATCTGGCGCTTTAAGGTGTCGGCGAAGCTCCTGGCGGGGGCGGCCATCATGATACAGCCCTCGGGGCCGCTCTTGCGGGCGATGGAGCCCATCATCATGGCGCCCTGACTGTGGCCCAGCACATAGACGGAGGAGACGCCGGGCTGGGAGCGAAGGAGGGCCGCCGCTTGGACGGCGTCCTTCACCGTCTCGTCATACACCGTGAAATCCTTGTCTTCTGCGATCTCATCGCCGTAAACGTAGGTGACCTTGTCGTAGCGGTAGGAGGCGATCCCCCTTTGGGCCAGTTCCCAGGCCAGATCCTGGAAGGGCTTCAGGTAGCCCAGCGTCTCATCCCGGTCGCTGGCGCCGGAGCCATGGACAAAGACCACCCCGGGGCAATGCTCCGCGCCCTCCGGCATCGTGAGGGTGCCGGGAAGCTGGCGGCCCTCCCCGATGTCCAGGATCAGCTCCGTCTCCGTCACACCCTCCGGGGCCGCGGCCGGTCCCTCCCGGTAGGTGGACACGTGGAGCCCGGAGATCTCGCCTGCCGAGGAGAAGGAGATGGTCAGATTCCAGGACTGGAGCTGGAAGGCGCAGGGAATGTCCACACTGACGTACTCCCCCTGCCGGGCGCTGATGAAGCCGGGCTTTTGCTCCACAAGGGCGCCGGAGGCCTCCACGGAGGGCTGGATCGCCTGCTGAAGCTGCCCGGACGCGACCAGTGGCTTCATCATCAGAGAGTAGGAGTATTCCGTCTTCACCCGCTCATAATCCCCGGTCAGAATGTCCGAGGCGAAGGAGGCGGCGGTGGAGACATAGGACGCTTCCGGGTCCTCCTGTGCCCGGATTGCTCTGAGAGCGCCGGGAAAGCCCGATCCGCTCAGAATCAGTGAGACTCCGGTGAGCAGTAAAAAAATTTTTTTATGTATTTTCATAAATTCGCACCTGCCTTTCTGCCCTCCACTATAACAAAGACAGATCCGGGTGGCAAGGGAATTCGGCGATACCCCGGGACGTCCGGGAGGAGCGGGGAGATACTTCCCAAAACAGCGGGCAACGCGGGAAAAACTCGCCAAAGGAGAAAAAGTGTGGTAGAATGTAGCCCAAGGAGGAGCTGAAATGTCAGAAGTGAGAAAGGCTCTGGCTGTCAGCTTTAAGGAGCTGGTGCTGGAGCGGGGATTTCAAAAAATAATTGTGAAGGATATCACGGACCGGGCGGGGGTAAAGCGTCCCACCTTTTATACGTATTTTCGGGATAAGTACGATGTGATCGAATGGATCTTTGACACGGAGGTGTGGCAGCCGGCCAGGTCTTTGGTGGAGGCGGGTTATACCAAGGAGGCGCTGCGGTTTATGTTGATCAGCATGGAGAAGGACCGGGAATATTACCGCCGGATCTGCGTGCTGGAGGGCCAGAATTCCTTCCAGGATATCTGCAAAAAATATTTCAGCCAGGGAATGGATACTCTGCTGCGGGAGGAGGACATGTCCGAGATCCATCCCCTGCTTACCCGGGGAATCGTGGCGGAATATCTGGCGAATATGTTCTGGTTCGTCATCGATAAATGGCTGAATTACGGGAAAAATGTCAGCGCGTTGGATATCATGGAGATTTATGAGCTGCTGGCCTCCGATTCTCTGGAGGAGCTTCTGCGGAAAAAGCTGATGCGGAATGAAAAAGAGAACGGACAGCAGACACTACAAAACCACAAAAATGTTCCGAATAAATGACAATTTTCGAAAAATGTCAGGGAAACCAAACGGCAAAAAAGGATTGAATATTTCAAAATTCGATCCTTTTTTCTTA
>CAZGRM010000117.1:0-10641 GCA_964528295.1 uncultured Lachnospiraceae bacterium | reverse complement strand
CCTCTTTCGTGATCACGCTCCCGTCGCTGCTCTCGCTGCCGGCAGCCGGAATTGTCAGAATCACACCGATGCTCATCACCTTTTCCGGCTGTTTTTCTGTGGAATAAAAGTCCCACACATCCCCGTCATAATACACGCCCGCCCCAATCGCTTTCGCCGTATCAATGACGCTTCCGCCGCCTACCGCGAGAATCATCTCCACCTGCTTTTCTTTTGCGATCCGGATCCCCTCGTACACCAGCGTAAGCCTTGGATTTGGCTTTACTCCGGACAGTTCAAAGCAGGTAATTCCTGCCCGCTCCAGAGACGCCCTCACCTGGTCGTAAGTGCCGCTTGCCTTTAAGCTTTTTCCTCCGTACACCATCAAAATTCTGGTGCCATATTTTCTTACTTCCTCCCCCACATTTTTATAAACATCTTTTCCGAAAATAATTCTCGTGGGATTATACGATTGAAAATTGATCATTTTTATCCTCTTATTTCTTTTACAAGGGCAACCGCCTCTTTCGTCAGTTCCGTAATTTTCTGAAATTCTCCCGCTTTGATCAAATCGCCCTTTACCATCCAGCTGCCGCCGCAGGCAACGATCTTGTCGGAGGAAAGATACTCTTTTAGATTCTTCGCGTTTACGCCGCCGGTAGGCATAAATTTTATGCTTGTGTATGCCGCCGAAAGCGCTTTAATTGTCCCGATTCCCCCATACTGTTCAGCCGGGAAAAACTTGATTACCTTCAGTCCCCGCTTCACAGCCTGAGCCACCTCGGACGGAGTAACGCATCCCGGGAAAACAGGAATTTCTTTCGAAATACAGTAATCCACAATTTCCGGATCAAAGCCCGGGCTGACAATAAATTTAGCGCCGGCCCCCACCGCCCGGTCTACCTGGCCGACGGTGAGAACCGTACCGGCCCCCACCAGCATATCCGGATATTCCGATGAAATCCTTCGGATGGATTCTTCTGCCGCCTCGGTCCGAAAAGTCACCTCCGCGCAGGGCAGTCCCCCCTCCGTCAACGCCTTCGCCAGAGGCGACGCATCCTTCGCCTCATTCAGCACCACCACCGGTACAATCCCCAGCTCCTCGATTTTTTCTGATACTGCCGCCATAATATTCTCCCTTCTATGATTAAAATTTTTTATAGACCTCTCCCTACATTTTCGGATATATCTTCTCCATAGCGCGGTAGCAATCCTCAAACAGCTCCCGAATCGGTCTGTAAATCTCTACCGCCTCCTGATTCGGCTCACATACGGATTCTATTTCCACAAACCGCTCTATGGCATCGAAGCTCTTAAAAATCCCCGCGCCGACGCCGCCGATTACCGCGGCACCCATGGATCCCGCCTCCTCCAGGACGGCGGGCACCGTGATTTTCGTATCAAAGATATCCGCCATAATCTGACGCCATACGGCGCCCTTGGCGCCACCGCCTATGGCCATAATTTCATCGATTTCCACCTTGGACTTTAGTATATCCAGAATGACTGCCAGATTCATAGTGACTCCCTCCAGGACACTGCGCAAAAGATCATTTCTCGTGTTCTCCGCTTTTAACCCGAGAAACGCTCCCCTGGCGTGGGGATTCCATCTGGGGGCCCGTTCGCCAAGCAGATACGGCAAAAACAGCACACCATTTGAGCCCGCGGGACTTTTCTCTATTTCCTCATTAATCAAATCATACGGGGAAATCCCCTTCTGCCCGGCCTGATAAGCTTCCATGTGGCAAATCGTATTTTTCAGCCAGCTATAGCTGCCGCCGGCACACTGCATGGTTCCATTGGGAGCATAAAGTCCCGGAACAGCGTGCGCCCAGGTGACAGACCTCATCTGCTCATCGAAAATCGGTTTCTCCGTTGTAGTGGTAATCCATGCGGAGGTACCCATACAGCAGTAGGTTTTCCCCGGTTTTACGGAGCCCGCTCCCACGTTTGCGGTTACCCCGTCCCCCGCGCCCATCACAACGGGAGTGCCAGCTGCCAGGCCTGTAAGCCTGGAGGCCTCCTCTGTCACACCACCCGCCACAAAAATGGAGGGCTTTACCTCCGGCAGCTTATCCGGATCAATCCCTGAAAGGCTGACAATTTTTTCCGACCAGTCCAGCTGATTAAGATCAAAGCATGTCATGCTATTCGCGTCTGAATATTCCGTATAAAACTTTCCCGTTAATTGATATACGATATAATCCTTCGCGTTTAATGTCTTATACGTCTGTTCATATATTTCCGGCTCATTTTCCTTGATCCACATTAGCTTTTGCAGACCGTAGGAGGCCGTATTTCTGTGTCCCGCAATCTGATAAAAATCCCACTGGCCGATTTTTTCGGCCAGCCTCGCGGCCTGCCGCTGTGCTCTCTGGTCAGCCCATATGATGGCCTTTCGCAAAGGCCTGCCCTGCCGGTCCACGCACAGACACCCCATCATCTGGCCGCTGAAGCTGATCGCCCCGATTTCTCTGGGATCGATTCCGGTCTTCTGAATCAGATTTTTACTTGTAACGCATACAGCCCGCCACCAGTCGTCCGCATCCTGCTCCGCCCACACCGTATTAAAATAATGGACATCATAGGAATACACCTGACTTCCTACAAGCTTCCCCTGTTCGGAAAACAAGCTGGCCTTGTTCCCCGATGTCCCAAGATCATGTGCTAGAATATACTTCGGCATTCTTCTATTCCTTCCCCCAAATTGTAATAAACGGGCACAAAATTTTTTGTTGCTTCCATTTTATGTTACTACATTATATCATTCTAAAGTAATTATAAATTATACCGCAATTTATGTCAATACACATTTGAATAGCAAAGCCGCAAAAATATCTTTGACTTCTATATGTTACTTTGTTATAATATAATATATTAATTACATTGTTCCAAATAGAGTCAAAAAACTACCAGAAAAAAGTCAGGAGGGAAACTATGAAATCTTTTTTTGTCACGGAAGAATTTAAGACGGAGATTCGGGAAATTCCAAAGCCACGCTATACCTCAAAGCAGGCGTTAGTCAAAATGATCGCCTGCGGTATGTGCGGAACAGATGTAAAGCTTCTCCATGGGAAATTCAAAGGCTATCCTCAGTCTAAATACCCATTAATACTTGGTCATGAGGGAGTCGGCGAGGTGGTGGAAATCGGAAGTGAGGTAACCTCATATAAGATCGGAGATAAGGTAATCCTTCCGTTTGTCGATGAGGATCCCGACAACTATCCGGGAATCGGCTCCGGCTGGGGCGCTGTCAGCGAATACGGCGTGGTCTGTGATGTCGCCGCATATCCAGAGGGGCAGGCGCCTGAGTGCGCCTATGCTCAGCAGGTCCTTCCCGAGAATCTTGATCCGGTCGACGCCGTTATGATCGTCACCTTTCGGGAGGTATTAAGCAATATCCGTTATTTCGGAATCAAACCGACTGACAGCGTCGTGGTCTACGGCTGTGGTCCCGTCGGTTCCACCTTTATTAAGTTCCTGAGTCTTTGCGGCGTAAAAGAAATTACCGCGGTGGATATCATCGACGAAAAGCTTGCCGCCGTAAAAGAAAACGGCGCAAAGCACATCATCAACAGCAAATCGGAGGATGTGGCGGCCATGATCCGCGAACAGTATCCCGATGGCGTTGATTTTGTTCTGGACGCGATCGGCGCCCCCTTTGTGATCAACGCCGCCATGCCGCTGATCAAGGACCGGGGCCGCATCCTCTGCTATGGGGTTCCTCCTGTAGAGCAGATCTCCATTGATTTCAGCCAAGCTCCCTATAACTGGAGCATTGAGTACCAGCAATTTCCCAAAAAGAAGGAGGAAGGCGCTGTCCATGAGCAGATCATCGAATGGCTGTCAAACGGGGATCTGAATATCAAGGACTTCATTTCTGATTATTTTAAATTTGAGGACGCCGTGGAGGCTTTTGAAAAGCTGCTGAACCGGGAAATTCAAAAGAAGGGAATTATCGTATTCTAAAGCAGAGTAAAAGCTCGTCACACATAAAAAATTGCCGTGTATTCCGCAATTTAACAGCCGGGAATACACAGCAATTTTTTATTATTCTGTTTAGTCAAGCCACGCAAAAGCTCTGGATGGATTCACCCGGGAAATCTTATCGATGATATTCTGAGGTATCCCACTGCTTTTCATTTTTTCTAAAAAGCTTCGGAGGATATAATCCAGCCCGATCTGACCGCCATAGGACCTCAGCCTCTGTCTGGTCGTATCAAGGGAAAACAACAGAGCGTCTTCAAACCCGGAATTGATCATCTCATGAAAAATCTCCAGCTCCCTTTGGTCACTATGATACTTTTCCCTGGCAATCGTGTCATACTCCAAAAATACGCCGGCCTTCGCAAAGTCCTTATGTACTCCCAGATCTTCGCACGCCCGGTCCATATGGCAGAAGATCAGCTGCTCCGGCCTGACTCCCTTCTTTAACAGATAGTCCAGATACGTTTCCGGATGGCAGCCATTCTCCACATGAACCATCAATGGGGCCCCTGTCTCCACCGCCGCGCGCGCCGCCGCGGAAAACAGCTTCTCGTACTGCCTGCTCATCTCGTCCTTTTCTATCGCCGTCTTGATCTGCCCCGCCTTCGCCAAAATCCGGTTTGTGGGAAATACCAGATCCGGGTCCTGATGCATCCCAAGAGTCAGTTCACATAGATATAATTCTGTCAGCGCATCCTCCGACGCGGTAAAATTCCAGTGATTTTCCGGATAAAACATCATTTTATGGAAGCCTGTGGAGGCCACAATGACAATTCCGCTGTCGACGGAAAGCACCCGCAGCGCTTCCGCCATCCGCCCGCAGCCGACGGGCTGAGCGTCCACAAGGGCTTCCCCTCCGGCCATCGAGTAGGTTTTCAGCTCCTGAAGACTTTTCTCATAATCGCAGAAGCAAAGAGCGCTGTTTATCTCCCCGGATCGCCCCGGACCGATCAGCAAGTGCTCATGGCTTTGAAAGAAAAGCCAGATTCCCGGATCGACGGCTCCTGTGACAGAATGAATTTTTCCTTTTTTCATAGGCGGTCTAAGCATCCTTCCATTTCGGATTGTCCACAATTACTGCTTTTCTGTCTTTTTCTACGATCAGCTTATGGTATCCTTTCGTCTCAATGGTGCCGTAATCATGCCCCGCGTCGGCCTGGAAGGTCCAGAAAACCACCAGCTTCTCCGTTCCGGTATTCACGGTGCGATGGGCATACCCCCTGGGAACATACACGGCCTCTCCCGTCTTCATAGGCATCTCAAGGGTATCTCCCCCCATGTTTTCCATCACCATATACCCTTCTCCGCTGAGGCACCAATACACCTCCGCCGTATCCAGCATCGTATGGAAATGGCCCTTTGTCATATAATACTCTTCTCCTACCTTCCCGGGGTAGATGATGCTGGTGCCAAATGCCAGATCTCCCTTTCTCTCCGGGCAGCCCAGCTCATAAAATTCATAAACCAGCGGATCATTCTTCTCCAGGATTTCCTCCGCCCTTTTTTCATCCAAAAACATTTTTTTCATATGTGAGAGATATCTTTTTGTTGATTCCGCCGATTTGGAAATACCAGTCCGCAAGTCAAAATCAATTAAAAAACTAGTATCAAAATTATAGCTGTTCATAGGTACTCTCCTTACTTTGCAATATTACTCAAATGCTCCAGCATCTCACCCTCAATAGAAAGATGAAATACCTCCGCGATCACCTGGGTCCATCCGTGGATAAAATAGGTCCATCCATCTTCTATGTACAGATTGGACTGGCCGGCCTGCGCTTCTGCCTGGCGCATAAACAGCCGCTCTCCCCGATAGTTCAGCTCCCAGACCAGGCTGTCCTTTGGAAAAACGCAGGCGTTTGTCAGCGGACTTCCCGGGCCGTCCTTCCCAAGGCCTGTGGCGTTAATAACAATAGAATGGGGCTTTAATCCGGCCAGAGTTTTATCGTTGTCAGCCGGAATGGGATTCAGAATAAACTCAAATTTCGTTTTCGGATTTAAGCCATTCAGAATCCTTTTCGCCGCGTCAAGGCGGGGCTGACTGCGGTTGGCTATGATGATCCTGGACGGAACATTATCGCCAAATTTTTCCTGGGTAAGATACACGGACATGGCCAACGCGCTTCCTCCCGCCCCCATAATAAATACATCCCCATCGTGATTCCTCCAATAGTCGGCCGGAACAAAGGCTTCCAGAGCGAGGCCGCTGGAGATCGGATCCTTCGCGTGGGCACAGAATTTTCCGTCTTTCTTGGAAATAGAAGACACCTCCCCCAATTGTGACGCAAAGGGATCCACATAATCGAATATATCCTTGCACGCGTTATAAAGATCAATTTTATGAGTTGTAACCAGTGCTCCCAGAGACAACTCATCTTCCTTCAGAAATTGAACCGCTTCCCTGTATTCTTCCGCCGGTGAATGCGGTTTAAAATCAATGCCCTTGATCACCGCATCCTTCAATCCCAGCACCCTGGCCCATTTTGGAAATACTTTCATGATCGATGAACTGCCTGTCGTCACACCGATGAAATAAAAGGTTGGTTGTGTTGCCTTCTCATACTTGCCCATAAAACGCTTCTCCCTTCATGATTTATTCACAATATATTGGCACTCTTCTCCAGTCAGCACTGCGATTAGATTGTCAATCGACATCTTGGCCATTTTGTCTGTGGCTTCCCGGGTATGCGCTCCAGTGTGGGGTGTGGCGATCACATTCGGAAATTCAAACAAAACGGATTCTTTCGGCGGTTCCTCCTCGAAGGCATCCAGGCCAAGCCCTCCGAGCTTCCCCGTTTTCAGCGCCTCATAGGCATCCTCCTCATCGATGATACCGCCCCTTGACGCGTTAATCAGAATCACCCCCTGCTTCATTTTCGCAAAGGCCTCCCCGTTGATCAGATGCTTTGTATCAGGAAGCAGCGGGAGGTGAAGACTGATGATGTCGGCCTGCTCCAATGCCTGGCCAAAAGAGACGGAGGTGATGTGGTGTTCCGCACAGTACGTCAGGTTTATGTATGGATCATACGCGATCACATTCATATTGAATCCGGCGGCGCAGCGAGCCACAACTTTCCCGATGGCTCCAAGTCCGAGAATCGCGATGGTCTTGCCGGAAAGCTCTATTCCCGTTGAGCGAACCCATTCCCCGGTCCGTGTCCTCGCGTCAAGATAAGGAATCTTCCTGGCCAAAGAGAGAATCATGGCAAAGGCCAGCTCTCCGACCGCCTCCGAGTTGGCTCCCGGAGTATTTGTAACCGTGATCCCCCTGGCGCTGGCAGCCTCCAGATCCACTCCATCCACTCCCACGCCGTACCGAGAAATCACCTTCAGCTTCGGACAATCGCTGAGTGCTTCCGCGTCAATCTTGTCCACACCGGCAATATATCCGTCACAGTCCCTGAGCAATACCTTCAGCTCCTCCCCGGTAAGCGGACGACCGGTCTGGTTGTACACTAAGTCAGTAGAAAAGGCTCTCAAATACTCCAGCATTTTTTCATTCTTCCCCGGCTGTAAAGAAGTCGGCGTCACCAAAATTCTCATCTCATTTTCCTTTCTATAATATTACTATGTCATTACATAATAATATTATAGCGTTATATTGTTTTTTAGTCAATCAAATAATTAAGAATCTTTTTCCGTTCCCCACACCTGCATCTGCATAAGCGCTGGAAACGGGGAATCACTGCGCTCATCCCGGACCAGCTTATCCAGCTTCACCCAGGAGGTTCCTCTCTTTTCAAACAAAAAGCTTTGTTTTTCCAGACACTTCTCTATGGTAATCCATTCCTCAGAGCCATCCGAGAACGAAAGGCGCCCGCTCTTCCACCAGCTGTCATGGGGAAAATCGGTCCGAAGATGAAGCAGCACCCGGTCTACATTGACCTCCCTCCCAAAATCGATCCGAAGGTAATAGTCCTCCACCAGAAGATCCGGTCCCCATGATGTGTAGGGCCACGCTCCATGGGATGTGCTGATATGTGTACCGTCAATCACATTTCTCGCTGCGAACACCACCTCGCCCCTGGTTTCGATATTGGAAAACGCATGTGGATAAATCCCGGCGCTTTCTCCCTGATCCCATTTATTTTCCGACAGACACCGGTATCCGGCCGTCTCATATTCCTCCGCTATTCTGACAGACAGAAGATGACTATTCCCCGCAAAAGCCTTGGGGCTGAGATTCAGACGCCGGATTCCGAAGGGTATTTTGTAAGAAAGCTCCGTATTTGGAAAATATACCAGTGATTCCCCAACCACCTCATCCAATAAAAGGCGCACGAACACCGCGTCCCCCTCTTTTTTCTCTCTTATCAAGCGAATCCAGTCGCCCTCCCGGTATTCTTTTTCATAATACAGATGAGCCTCCGTCCCGCCCTCGGCCTCAGCCAGCACCGTCCCATTTGAACTCATTATTTCCAGCTTTATCATACCATCGATCCTTTCCATCCTGATTTACGCCCCTGTTATCCAGAGGCGTAAGTAACATGATCCAATATGATTACTTCCACAAGCTCAGCCTTCCAGCAGATCGATCTCCGCCATCGTTGCCGGCAGCTCATGGGCCGTATTAAACTTCGTCTCATCAGTCACCAGATCAAAACAGCTTGCGATAATTTTTCCATTCCAGATAATCGGCTCTCCCGGCTGGTCCAGCTCTCCATGGAAGCCGTCACAGTCCGGAGACTGGGCCAGCCTCTCCACAGTACGGTCAGGCCGAATCGCCACGATGGCATTGTGATTAAAATCCGCGACATACAGAATCCCCGTATTTTCATCCATGATCATTCCATCTGTCGAATTGAGCTCTTCCGGATTTTGCGCGTAGATTTCTCTGCTGACCAGATCGCCATTTTCATCAAGGACCAGCTTTTCCACCTGCGCGTCGCCGTAATTTCCGATATACAGGTTTCTGTTTTTATCAATCTCAATTCCGTCCACTCCATATACGCACACCGGGTTTTTTGTAATAAATGTGGCAAAAATATGCTCGTCCGCCAAAGTATTTGTAACCATGATATTCTGGGCGTCCAGCGGGAAACGGTACACACAGCTCATCAGGCCCTCCTCCGTATTTTCCTTTGTCAGATAGCTCTGGGTTACATACATATAGTTCCCATAGATCTTTACCCCGTTGGGATGTTCCATTCCGTCCGCCACTGTGATACATTTTTTCAGCTTCCGGTTTTCATCGAATTCCACCCGCAGCATTCTCCCGTGGTTTACCAGCTCTTCCTTTCCTGACCATCCCTGATTATCACATATATACAGGTTATAATCCTTGTCAAAACAGATTCCCATATTCCGGGCAATCCCGGTGAGGGGGTGGACCGGTACGTCGAACCATTTTGTTATGTTTTTCTCCTGATCGATTCGGATCACGCAGCCCGACATATTGTCGTCCGCATAATTGGGACAGGAAACAATTAAGTCCCCGTTTTTGTCAATGGCCATGCTATCCGGCGTGCAGACATACTCCTCCGGAAGTAGTGTAAAAAGTCTCGATTCTCTCATTTTCAGATCTCCTTTCAAAAAAGATTTTTTATTCATTACAGGCCGCATTTTTCAGCCGCCGCCTCCATCAGTACGGCAAAGGCGTTCGCCTCCGGCGAGTCCCCGGATTTATCAAAGGTGGGAGCTCCGCAGGCTCCATGAACCCGTCCATACTGATCTGTCTTCTTTTTTGCGGCGGCTCTCATTTTATTTGCTGCGTCCAGATAGGCTTCCGACAGCCATCCGGACTTTACAGCCCGGTATATGGTATAAGCCGTCATCTGGGAACAGTTCGTCTCCACAAATGAGGTGGGATCATCCAGAACATCATAAAACAAGCCGTCCGGCCTCATATAGGGCAGCATACTGTCAAGAATGCTCTTCCCGGTATCAGCCAGCCTTCTCTTTTCCTCCCTATAAGAGGCCGGCAGAGCATCGATCACCCGGGCGATTCCCGCCAGAGTCCATCCATTTCCGGTGCTCCAGAACGCTTTACGGATGAATTCCCTCTTCTCCTCATTCCATCTGTGACTGATCAGGTGAGTTTCCGGATCCATCAGCGCTTCCAGATACCCGTATATCTGCTTCAGGCTCTCGTCATACTCACCCACAGCCGCCAGAAAGGGGGGGAGCATATACAGCGAATCCGACCAGAATTCCGGCTCATTCACCAAGTGGTATACGATGCCCTTTTCACTCCTCGGAGCATCCTTAAGCGCCCATCTCACCAGCCGGTCCAGCCCCTCCTTCAGCGTCTCATCCTTTGTCGCCCGGTACGCCTCCAAAATCCCTTCCCCTGTGGCGCATGGATCCGTTACCGCTTGGCTGTCCCCCATCTGCGCGGCGCGTCCATCCGGGATTCCCCTGTAGACCGCCTCATACGCCATGGGGATTACTACCTCCATATCTCCCGCCTCCAAAAATGCCTGCATGGCCGTTCCCTGCTCCCAGGAGTAACGCTGCATGGCCAGCAGCGCGATTTTCACCTTTGTATTCATTTTTATCCCCCTCTCTTTGCTTTGACTTATCAATTGTTTTTCCTTTTGTTCTTTTAGTATTATGTTATAACATTATTACCACTATTGCAATCTTTTTTTGCCCGAAGGGAAAAGATATTTTTAATAAGAAGAAAATTTTTCCAAAATTTCAAAATAATTGATTGTATTTTTTCTGTTTTAATAT
>CAZGRM010000116.1:0-10727 GCA_964528295.1 uncultured Lachnospiraceae bacterium | reverse complement strand
TAATTCCCCCATGAATGGGGGCTAGGGGGTTGAAGTGTCGAAGACACTTTTTTATCCTCGAAAGCCTTCTCCCCCGGCGCGCGCTCCTACCGAAACAATCCCTTCACCGAGGCCTCGTCAAACTCCCGTATCCTCTTCAGCGGAATCCGGGCCGCCCGCAGCGCCTGATCCTTAAAATGATCCCGCCTCCGGGCCTCCTTTGTGTCGTGGGAGCTGTCGTCCAGCTCAATGGCAAAGAGAACCCGCAGATTTTGATCACAGATCACGAAATCGATGTGCTTCTGGGCGATCAGCCGGAAATACTTCATATAATTCTTCTTCACCGACACCCCGATCAAATCCTTCAGTCCCACCTTCGGGCAGATCAAGAGCCCTCTGGAGTCCGTCTCTCTGCGCAGCAGACAGTAGAATCCATATTCCCGCCGGGAAAGCAGCGGCCGGGCCTCATAGGGATACCTCCTTCCCCGCAGCCGCAAAAGAAGCCCCAAAAGCGCAAGAATCACAATCAAAAAAACGACCGGACCGATCCACGGAAATCCGCCGGCGCTCCCAAAAAATTCCTTCATATCCAATCCCCCCTTCCTCCGGCCCCCTCCCCGCGAAGAGCCGATCTTTTGTGTGCCTCCTCAAAAGAGGCATCCGTATTTTACAGTACCTTTCTACAAAAAGCAAGAATGAACCAGATCTCAGCAAATGATAACTTGCTGGCGGTGATAGAAATATGCTATTCTAACGAAAATAACGAAACGTGGTATTTGAGAGGAAACTATGATCAGACAGAAAGGAAACAAATGGCGGAGCCGCCGGTGTTTCTTCGGGAGGAGTAAGGTATGGACAAGGGGGCGCCGGAAAAGAAACGGGCGGGAGCTTTTCACCGCCGGGCGGTTTACCTGATTCTGGTACTGCTGGCCGGGCTGATTCTGGCCACACTCTTTAGCTGGCGGTACTATATGGGGACCGTTGAGAAGGCGGTCTGGGATCAGGAGCGGGATACCAGGGAGTATGACCGTCACTACGTGATGATCACGGATGAATCCTCCTCCCCGCTCTGGGATGAGATCTACCGCAGCGCAAAGGAAAAGGCGGCGGAGCAAAACGCCTGCCTGGAGCTTTTGGGGGAGTGGGCGGCGGGGGATTATACCGCGGCGGATTACATGAATATCGCGGTGGCCTCCGGAGTGGACGGGATACTTGTGCGGCCGGACGGGTCGGAGGAGCTGCGGCTGGCCATTGACCGGGCGGAGGAGCAGGGGATTCCTGTCATTACGGTGATGGAGGATGACTCCGCCAGCGCCCGCACCAGCTTTGTGGGGCTCAACAGCTACCAGACCGGCACCATCTACGGAGAGCAGATTCTGCGCTGCGTGGGGCCGGAAACAAGGACGGTGGCGGTGCTTCTGAACTGGGGAGACGCGGGGAAGGAGCTGGTGCTGAAGCAGCTGAAGGCCACGGTACAGGAGGGCCTGGATCCGGAGCAGCAGGTGGAGGTGAACTCCTTTACCGTGGATACGGGAAATACCTTTGACGGGGAGGAGCTGATCCGAAATCTGTTCTATTACGAGAATAGCCGGCCGGACATTCTGGTCTGTATGAATGAGATGGACAGCGAGTGCGCTTACTACGCCCTGGTGGATTACAACCAGGTGGGCAGCGTGGAGCTCATCGGCTACTACCAGTCGGGGACGATGCTGGCCGCGGTCCAGAAGGGCGTGATTTCCATGGTGATCACACCGGACGCCGCCCAGGTGGGAGTGTGCTGTGTGGAGGCGCTGGAGGAATACTACAGCATGGGATACACCAGCAGCTATTTCAGTGTAGATCTGAACATCATCACCAGGAAAAACGTGGGACAGTTTCTGACGGAGGAGGAGCTATGAGAGAGAAAAAGTGGATCCGGCTGTGCCAGCGGCTCTCCATCCGGGCCAAGCTGCTGATGACCTTTGCCCTGACCGCGGTCCTGATGCTGGCGGTCAATGTGCTGCTGTACAGCCAGGTGAACCACACCATGGAGCGGCTGGATGAGGTGTACGCCACAAATGTGAGCCTCAGCGAGCTGGCCGAATGTCTGGAGGATGTGCAGAACAATGTGTTTGAGTATCTGAATACAAAGAGCACCGTCTCTCTGGAGGCCTACTACCGGAATGAGCAGACCCTCCGGGATATGCTGGGACAGCTCAACTCCAGAAATCTGGAGAGCGAGAGGAAGCTGCTGGAAAAGAGTATCCGGAATATGTCGGAGACCTACCTGGACCTGGCGGACGAGACGGTGCAGGCGAAGCGGGGAAGAAATGCGGAGCGGTATAACGCCATGTACACCGCTGTCACCAGGAATTATGAATACATCCAGTCGGCGGTCTACCGGCTCAACGACATGCAGTTTCACAGCAATTCCCAGAATTACAGGATTTTGCTGAACTCCCTGAACTATATGGAGCTGGTCAGCTCCGGGGTCATGATTCTGGCCGCAGTGATCAGTCTGATCATTCTCATGCTTTTGAACCGCACCATCATGGAGCCCTTAAGCCTTCTGGCCAGGTCGGCCAACGAGGTGGCCGCCGGAAACTTTGATGTGGAGCTTTCCGACACGGGCAAACGGGATGAGGTGGGGGTGGTGACCCACGCCTTTGTGAAAATGATACGGAGCGTCCGGGAATATATCCGGCAGACGAAGGAGAGCATGGAGAAGGAGCAGCGGATGATGGAGAGGGAGCTTCTGATGGAGACCCACCTGAAGGACGCCCAGCTCAAATACCTGCAGGCCCAGATCAATCCCCACTTTCTCTTCAACTCCCTGAACGCGGGGGCTCAGCTGGCCATGATGGAGGACGCGGAGAAGACCAGCGTCTTCATCGAAAAAATGGCGGATTATTTCCGGTATAATGTGAGCAAGACCTCGGAGACGGCCACCCTGGCGGAGGAGATCGAGGCGGTGGACAACTACGTGTACATTCTGAACGTGCGGTTTGCCGGGGATATTCACTATGAGAAAAATATTCTGCCCGGGGTGGAGGAGGTGCGCCTTCCCAGCATGATTTTGCAGCCCATTGTGGAGAACGCGGTGAATCACGGGATACGGAATGTGGAGTGGGAAGGCCATATCTGGCTGACCGTGGACGCTGTGGGGGAGCGGCTTCGCGTCACGGTCAGAGACAACGGACAGGGGATGACCGAGAGCCGGATCCGGGAGGTGCTCTCCGGCGGCGCCAGAGCCTCCGGCGGGGAGCAGGATTCCACAGGTATCGGCATGGACAATGTGATCAAGCGGCTGGAGCTGTTCTTTGGGGAGACGGGGCTTCTGGATATCCGCAGCGGGGGACCGGGAAAGGGGACCGAGATACGGATCCTCATACCGATGACCGGCAGGGAAAAACTGGGATAGAGAGGAAGATGAGGATGTACAGAGTATTGCTGGCGGATGACGAGGGCATTATGCTGGAGTCGTTGAAAGATACTATCACAAAAAATTTTGGCAAGGAGTGTGAGCTGGCCTTCGCAAAGACGGGGCGGGCGGTGATCGAGCTGGCGGAAAGCTTCCGGCCGGACATCGCCTTTATGGATATTCAGATGCCGGGGATCAACGGCATTCAGGCCATGCGGGAGATCCGGAAATTCAACAGCGCCACAAAATTCATTGTGGTGACCGCCTACGATAAGTTTGACTACGCCAAGGAGGCCATCAATTTAGGGGTGATCGAGTACCTGACAAAGCCGGTGAAGCGCCAGGTGGTGGTGGATGTGCTGAGCCGGGCCATGAGGGAGATCGACAGCGAGCGCCAGAAGCGCAGCGACAATCTGAAAATCCAGGAAAAGCTGGAGACGGTCATCCCCATTGTGGAGAACGGGTTTGTCAACAGCATGATTTTGCAGGGGGCCGGGATGAATGATCTGGCCTATTACAGGACACTTTTGGATATCCGCCAGGAGTACGCCTACGTGGTGCTGATACAGTTCGGTATTTGGGGGGAGGCGGAGGGAGTGCTGACTACCCCGGTGGGCATGAGCCTGGAGGTGCAGGAGCGCTACACGGAGTGCAGAAATATCTGCAAGGAGTTTTTTGACTGTATCGTGGGTCCCATCATGACAAACCGGATTGTTTTAGTGGTGCCCTGGGAGGGGGCCTCCCAGGAGTACGGAGACCGGATTCAGGCCATTGAGCAGGGAAGAAATATGACCAGAAAGCTGGGGCGGTGGTCCGAGGCCAGGTTTCGGGCGGGGATCGGCCGGCCCTACCGGATGGAGGAGCTGAAGCTGTCCTACGAGGAGGCCTACCGGGCTCTGAGCCAGAGCACCAGCAGTGTGGTTCACGTGGACGACCTGCCGGTCCGGGGAACGTACCTGGAGAATTATCCGGCGGAGCTGGAGCGCAGTGTGCTGTCTTCGGTGTCCAGGGGAGACTGGCCCGGGGCCAGCCAGAAGGCCAACGAGTTTTTTGACTGGATGGTGCGGAATTATTACGAGGATACCTCCGACATACAGCTGAAGGTGCTGGAATTTGTGATTCTGGCGGAGCGGGACGCCTTCTTCTCCGGGGGAATAGAGACCTATGGGCTCCACTCCAGAAAGGACTACATGCGGGATGTGCTGAGCTGCCCGGACTACACGGCCCTCAGGGAGTGGTATCTGGACCGGCTGGGAACGGTGTGCCGCAAGATTGCCACCCACCGGGAGGAGCAGTCGGAGACGGTGGTTTCCCGGGCCAAGGCCTACATAGATGAGAATTTTTCCCAGGATTTGTTCTTGGACGATGTGTCCCGGTATGTGAATATCAGCCCCTACTATTTCAGCAAGCTGTTTAAGGAGGAGGCCGGGGAAAATTTTATTGAGTATCTGACCAGGGTACGAGTCAGATACGCAAAGGAGCTTTTGAAAAATCCGAATCTGAGTATCAAGGAGATCTGCGTGATGTCGGGGTACAGCGATCCCAGCTATTTCAGCAGAATCTTCAGGAAGCAGGAGGGTGTGACACCAAGCGAGTATCGGGAGAGGTTATAGAGATGACGGCGCGGAGAAAATTATGGATGGTGCTGGCGGTGGTCCTGCTGCTGGCGGGCTGCGGACGGGAGGAGCGGTCGGAGGAGAAGGAGCCCCGGGAGTCCGAGGAACGGCTCCAGATCGGGATGAGCTTTGATTCCTTTGTGATCGAGCGGTGGCTGCGGGACCGGGATTTATTTGTGATGACCGCAAAGGATCTGGGGGCCGATGTGAATGTACAGGTGGCCAACGGGGACGTGGAGGAGCAGATTTCGCAGATCCGGTATTTTATGAAAAAGGATGTGGACGTGATCGTGATCATCGCTGTGGACGGGGAGGCCCTGTCCGATGTGGTGAAGAAAGCGCAGGAGAAGGGCATCCGGGTGGTGTGCTATGACCGGCTCATCGTGAACACGGAGACGGATCTGTATCTGTCCTTTGACAATGAGATGGTGGGACAGCTGATGGGGGAGGCCATGGTGGAGGCTCTGCCGGAGGGAGGCAATATTTTTGCCATCTACGGGTCGCCGGCGGACCACAATGTGGAGACGGTCCAGGAGGGCTTTTTCCGGGCCATCGGCGGCAGCTCTCTGAATATTGTCTATTCCGAATACTGCGATAACTGGCTGGCGGAGCTGGCCTTCGACGCGGTGGAGAGAGGGCTGGCCTCCGCTCCCGGGGAGCTGGTGGGTGTGATGTGCGGAAATGACGATCTGGCCAGCCAGGCCTTCCGGGCTCTGGCTGAGAACCGTCTGGCGGGGAAAGTAGTGCTGGTGGGGCAGGACGCGGATCTCTCCGCCTGCCAGAGGATCGTGGAGGGCACCCAGACCATGACGGTATATAAGCCGGTGGAGCTGCTGGCGGAGAAGGCCGCGGAGTTCGCGGCGGCCCTCGGGTATGAGCGGATGCGGGGCGACGGGCGGATTCAGGAGGAGGACATCCCAAGGACCGCCCGGGAGAGGCTGGATGAGCTCAGTGAGCTGGAGCAAATCGACAGCGCCGCGGGGGACGCGCCGGGAGCGGAGAGCTGCTCTGTCCCCTACTACGACATTGATCCGGTGGCCGTGACGGCGGAAAATATGGATGAGGTGATTATCGGCAGTGACTTCCACACCAGGGAGGACGTATACCTGAATATCCACTGAGAAATTTTTACCAATAGCTGGAAATTTTTGTGACAAAAAACTCCTGTCCGAGGCAGGAGTTTTTTTGCGCGGATAAAAATTTACAATCGTTCGCAACCATGTCCTGACGGGTGTGTGTTAATCTGATTGTAACAAAAACGAACGCGATAAGGAGGAAAATGTTATGAACAAGAAAATTTTGGTAGCCGCGATGGCGGCAGCTCTTAGCGCGGCGGCGCTTGGAACCATGGCAAACGCGGAGGAGGGCGCTCTGATCGGTGTGGCGATGCCCACCCAGGACCTTCAGAGATGGAATCAGGACGGCGAGAACATGAAGGCTCAGCTGGAGGAGAAGGGCTATACCGTGGATCTGCAGTATGCGGGAAATGAGGTTCAGACCCAGGTATCCCAGATCGAGAACATGATCTCCAACGGCGACCAGCTGCTGGTGATCGCTTCCATCGAGGGAGATTCCCTCGGCACCGTTCTGGCTCAGGCCAAGGAAGCCGGCATTCAGGTAATCGCTTATGACCGTCTGATCATGAACACCGACGCGGTTTCCTACTACGCCACCTTTGACAACTATCTGGTAGGAAAGACCCAGGGCGAGTACATTGTGGAGGCGCTGGATCTGGAGAATCAGGACGGCCCCTTCAATCTGGAGATGGTGACCGGCGACCCGGGTGACAACAACGTAAACTTCTTCTTCAACGGCGCCATGGAGGTTCTTCAGCCCTACATCGACGCCGGCAAGCTGGTAGTGCCCTCCGGTCAGATGACCAAGGATGAGGTGGCGACGGCAGGCTGGGACACCGCTACGGCGCAGTCCAGATTTGAGAATATCCTGTCCTCCTACTATGCGGACGGCACAAACCTGGACGCAGTGCTGGCCTCCAACGATTCCACCGCTCTCGGTGTGGTGAACGCGCTGGCCGCCAACTACACAGGCGAGTATCCCGTGATCACCGGTCAGGACTGTGATATCGCCAACGTTCCCCATATCGTGGACGGGACCCAGGCCATGTCCGTATTCAAGGATACCCGTACACTGGCTTCCAAGGTGGTGGAGATGGTGGACGCGATCATGACAGGCAGCGAGGCTCCGGTCAATGATACGGAGACCTACGATAACGGCACAGGCGTGATCCCCTCCTATCTTTGCGAGCCGGTGGCAGTTACTGTTGACAACTATGAGGAGATGCTGATCGAGTCCGGATACTACACCGAGGATCAGATCCAGTAAGTTCAGAATTGATACGGAAAATTTGATACAGGCGGGCCTATCGCCCGCCTGTTCTTTTCTGAGAAAGAAGTGGAGGGAAATAGTTTGGCAAAGATACTGTTGGAAATGAAAAATATTACCAAAACATTCCCAGGCGTAAAGGCCCTCGACAATGTGAACCTTCAGGTGGAGGAGGGCGAGATCCACGCTCTGGTGGGCGAGAACGGCGCCGGCAAGTCCACGCTGATGAATGTGCTTTCCGGTGTGTATCCCTACGGCTCCTATGAAGGTGACATTATTTATGATGGGGAGGTCTGCAAGTTCCATCATATCAAGGAGAGCGAGGCGAAGGGAATTGTGATTATTCATCAGGAGCTGGCTCTGGTGCCCTATATGACCATCGGAGAGAATATGTTCCTGGGAAATGAGAGAGGAAAAAAGGCGGCCATAAACTGGGACGAGACCCACGGGATGGCTGAAAAATATATGAAGCAGGTGGGACTTTCCGAGTCCTCCCGGACGCTGATCAAGGATATCGGCGTGGGTAAGCAGCAGCTGGTGGAGATCGCCAAGGCGCTGGCCAAAAACGCGAAGCTGCTGATCCTGGACGAGCCCACCTCGTCGCTGAATGAGTCGGATTCCAGGGCTCTTCTGGACCTGCTGCTGAAATTTAAGAAGGAGGGGATGACCTGCATCATCATCTCCCACAAGCTGAACGAGGTATCCTACGTGGCGGACAAGATCACCGTGATCCGGGACGGCTCCACCATTGAGACCATGAAAAAGGGCGTGGACGATTTCTCGGAGGACCGGATCATCCAGGGTATGGTGGGCCGGGAGATATCCGACCGATTCCCCAAGCGCCAGGGCGTGAAGATCGGCGATGTGAATATGGAGGTAAAGAACTGGACCGTGTACCATCCGCTGTACAGTGAGCGGAAGGTGGTGGACAATGTATCCATCAAAGTCCGCAAGGGCGAGGTGGTGGGCATCTCCGGTCTGATGGGAGCCGGCCGCACCGAGCTGGCCAAGAGTATTTTCGGAAAGAGCTACGGAGCCCATATCAGCGGCACCCTGCTGCTGGAGGGCCGGGAGGTTCACCTGAAAAACGCCAGGGAGGCGATCCGGCACAAGCTGGCCTATGTGACGGAGGACCGGAAGGGAGACGGGCTGATTCTCAGCAATCCCATCAAAACCAACACCACCCTGGCCAATCTGGAGGCGGTGAGCCGGGGCGGCGTCATTGACAAGGATAAGGAATACGCGGTGGCTGTGGAATACAAGAACAAGCTGAAAACGAAATGCCCCACCGTGGAGCAGAACGTGGGAAATTTAAGCGGCGGCAACCAGCAGAAGGTGCTGCTGGCCAAGTGGATGTTCGCGGAGCCCAACGTCCTGATTCTGGATGAACCCACCAGGGGCATCGATGTGGGAGCGAAGTATGAGATTTACTGCATCATCAATGATCTGGTGGCGGCGGGAAAATCCGTCATCATGATTTCCTCCGAGCTGCCGGAGGTCCTTGGTATGTCAGACCGCATCTATGTGATGAACGAGGGCAAAATCGTGGGAGAGCTGAGCCGGCAGGAGGCTACCCAGGAAAAGATCATGGCGTGTATTCTGAAGTCAAGTAAAGGAGAGTAAGGGATGGATAAGGCAAAATTAAAAATCGGAGTTCAAAAATATACAATGATTATCGTGCTGGTGCTGGTCATGCTGTTCTTTACCTGGGGCACCCAGGGAAAGATTCTGCTGCCCCAGAATATCACCAACCTCATCTCGCAGAACGCCTACGTATTTGTGCTGGCCACCGGTATGCTGCTCTGTATCCTGACGGGAGGCAATATTGACCTTTCCGTCGGTTCTGTGGTCTGCTTTGTGGGCGCTGTGGGGGGAATCTTCATGGAGTCCAAGGGACTTCCTGTGGGAGTGTCCGTGGTTTTGATGCTGGTGCTGGGAGCGCTGATCGGCGCCTGGCAGGCTTTCTGGATCGCCTTTCTCAGAATCCCGCCTTTTATCACCACCCTGTCCGGAATGCTGGTATTCCGGGGACTTTCCAATGTGGTGCTGGGGGGCAAGACCCTTCCCATCAAGTCTGAGGTCTTTGTCCGCCTCTTTGGCGGCGGCGCGAACTGCTACGTCCCGGATTTCCTGGGCGGAGGAGAGGGCCTGAACCGGGTAGCGCTGGCCGCTGGGATCCTGGCCTGCGCGATTTACATAGCGGCCACGGTCCGGGGCCACATGAACCGCAGGAAAAAGGGCTACGAGACGGAAAATGTGGGGGCAATGTACGCGAAGATGGCGGTGATCTGTGTGGTGATCCTGGCGATCTCCTACAAGCTGGCCCAGCACAAGGGAATCCCCACCTCCCTGGTTTGGGTGCTGATCGTGGTACTGCTCTACGGCTACATCACCAGCAAGACCACGGTGGGACGCCATTTCTACGCGGTGGGCGGCAATGAAAAGGCCACCAAGCTTTCCGGCATCAATACGGACCGGGTATATTTTATCGCCTACACAAACATGGGGATCCTGGCCGCCCTGGCCGGCATGCTGACCATCGCCCGCATGACCAGCGCGCAGCCCACCTACGGACAGAACTATGAGATGGACGCCATCGGAGCCTGCTTCATCGGCGGCGCGTCCGCCTACGGCGGAGTGGGCACGGTCCCCGGCGTAATCGCGGGCGCCGTGCTGATGGGCATCATCAATCAGGGCATGTCCATCATGGGCACGGACCAGAATATGCAGAAGGTAGTAAAGGGCCTGGTGCTGCTGGCCGCCGTCATCTTTGACGTGGTGAGCAAGAAGAAATCCGAGTAGAGGGGACATACGTGAGAATGAATAGGAAACCTCTGGTTGGTTCCCTCATTTTTGGGGAAATTTCTGAAAAATAAAAATCTGCTTGCAATTTCAGAAAAAAGAGAGTATTTTATATGACAGAACAAGGGTGTTCCATTCGAAGTGGAATGCCCTTTTTTGGTAGAGGGCGGGAGTTCTGGCCCTGCCGGGATCTGCCGTATGAGGGAAGCCTGAAGGAATGGGGCAGTCTAATAAGACAGAAAAGAGGAGAGATTATGAGCGAATATTTCAATGTAGCAGACATTTTTGGCGAAGATGTTTTTACGGAAAAGGTCATGCAGGAACGCCTTCCGAAAAAGGTCTACAAGGCACTGAAGAAGACCATTGAGGAGGGGACGCAGCTGGATCTGGCTACGGCTGACGTGATCGCGGCGGCCATGAAGGATTGGGCCATCGAGAAGGGGGCCACCCACTATACTCACTGGTTCCAGCCGCTGACCGGCGTGACCGCGGAGAAGCATGACTCCTTTATCACGGCCCCGGATAAGGACGGCACGATTCTGATGGAGTTCTCCGGCAAGGAGCTGATCAAGGGTGAGCCGGACGCC
>CAZGRM010000115.1:0-11052 GCA_964528295.1 uncultured Lachnospiraceae bacterium | reverse complement strand
GTTGCGTATCTCTCCGGCGCCACTGTTTCCGTCAGCGTATAGATTCCCACCGGCAGATTCAGCATATGGGGCTCTTCCGTAGAGATCCATTCCTCCACCACAGCTCCCTCATTATCTGTCACAGTCATTTTTGCTCCTGGCAGCTCTTTTCTGGTGGTGATATCCTGCTTCGATATGGATACTTGGATTGGAGTGTCCCGCATTTCCACCTTTTGAAGCTCCACTGTGTCTTTCACCTCAAAAGTAATACTCTCCGCCGTTGCGTATCTCCCCGGCGCTGTTATTTCCGTTAAGGTGTAAATTCCCACCGGCAGATTCAGCATATGGGGCTCTTCCGTAGAGATCCATTCCTCCACCACAGCTCCCTCATTATCTGTCACAGTCATTTTTGCTCCTGGCAGCTCTTTTCTGGTGGTGATATCCTGCTTCGATATGGATACTTGGATTGGAGTGTCCTGCATTTCCACCTTTTGAAGCTCCGCTGTTTCCGTCACCTCAAAAGTGATGCTTTCCGCCGTTGCGTATCTCTCCGGCGCCGCTGTTTCCGTCAGCGTATAGATTCCCACCGGCAGATTCAGCATATGGGGCTCTTCTTCGGAGATCCACTCCTCTACCACAACTCCCTCACTATCCGTCACGATCAGCTTCACTCCTGGCAGCTCCTTTCCGGTGGTGATATCCTGTTTGGATATGGATACCCGGATTATTTCATCCCGCATCACTATGTGCTGATTCTTTCCGTCATCCTCCACCGTAAATGAAATCTCCTCCCCTCGGACATACCCGGCAGGCGCTGTTTCTTCCCGCAGTATATAGGTTTCTCCCACAGCAAGGCCGCTTACCGCATGAGGCTGCTCCGTGGATGTCCAGGTTTCCACAGTCGCTCCGTCTTTATCAATGACTGTGAGCTTTGCGCCGGGAAGCTCCTCTTCGCCTGTTATGCTCTTTTTTGATATGAATACCTGCTTATCCACCATAACCGCTCTCTGTACCACACCTGTAGAACTCACTTCAAACTCCACAGGAACGGCGGCCGCATACCCGGCAGGTGCGTTTTTCTCCACAAGCGTATAAATTCCCAGCGAAAGTTTCTCAATTCTGTAAGGATTTACATCTGATGTCCATTCACAGATTATCTCCCCTTTCTGGTTTCTCAGCTCCATTTCCGCCCCCGGAAGCTCTGTTCCGCCGGCCGCCTCCACCTTACTGAAATCCCATTTTGTGTACTCGTTCTCCCATTCCAAAGTGACGGTATCTGATTTTGCCCTATCTTTATCCAGCTCGTTTCCCGCCATATCCGACTCATAGATAAAACCATTTGTATCCACCGCAACATACCTGGGCGTCTCATCAAGGACATATCCGGGAAGCGTCGATATCTCGATCAGAGAATAAATACCAGAGCTGAGATACCTTGCGGTAAGGAAGCCACCATTCCCCGTCACAAAGCGCATTCCACCGCCAACCACAGACTCTGTTTTCCCAAAGTCCTCCTCACTGGCTGCCGCGGATTTCATTTCCCCGGCGCTCTCTTCGCTGACAGACGCAAATCTCATTCCCTCGCCGCCCGCCGAACTGGCAAACGCAAGTCCCATTTTCCCGCTACCCGCCGCACTGACAAATGCAGATTTCATTTCCCCTGTACCCGCCTCGCTGACAAATGCGGATCTCATTTCCCCGGCGCCTTCCTCGCTGACAGCCGCAGTTTTTGTTTCTCCGGAATAATCCTTGTCACCGTTATTCTCTTCCTCCCCGGCGTCCCCCGCCAAAGCCTTCATCCGCCTCATTTCAAACACCACTCCGTCAAGAGGCGCACCGTCCTCATCCGTTTTATATAGACGCATCGTCGTAGGTTTATTCAGGCAATCCAGTTCAGCGATGACAAATTCCGTATCCTGATCTTTGTACTCCAGCTCAAAATAGTGCCGGTCCGTGTTCAGACAATATCCTTCCGGGGCCCTCGCCTCCTGAAGATAATATTTCCCGAGATATAACGGCTCCGAATATCCTTCCCCATCCTCTCCTACGGTAAAGGTACTCACATAGGTCCCCTCCGCATAGTGAGTGATTCCATCTCCGGTCACGATATCCTCCGCCGCAAAGACCGTAAACACCGCTCCGGCAATCAGCTCCTTTGTATCCGCGTCATATTTCGATACCTTGATTTTTCCCCTGGCCGGTTTGTCCAGGTAGGTTATGGTGAGAGGCTTCTCCCATTTTCCGGACTCTGTCACCTGAAATTTCAGATCCTCTCCCCTGAGATATCCAAAAGGAGCCCTGACCTCCCGCACATAATAGGTCCCGTAGGGCAGCTTTTCCGGCAGTGTGATGGTGCCGGACTCATCCGTAACAAAATTTGTGATGCTCTCCTCATGAGGATAATGATTCGTGAAGGTGATTACCTTCTTCTCCCCATCCAGAATCTGAAATTCCATACCGGAAAGGGGAATCGTCAAACCGGACTCCGCATCCGCCTTTACCACAGTAATCGGCATCTCGATGGGCTGGTCATTTTTATAAATTCCCCGGTACGTCTTCCGGTCTATATCAATGGTTATATCAAAAGGCTTCACCGGGATCAAATCCTCCGGCCATTTCACTTCTGTCACGGTATAGGTGCCGTAAGGAAGCCTCCCATAGGGATAGTTCGCCCGATCCGCAGTGGTGGCATACCCATACTCATCCGTCACCAAAGTACAGAAAAGCTCCCCTGTGGATTTCAGCCTTACCTCAAATTCGCAGCCCTCCACCGGGATCACATCATCCCCCGGCTCCTGGTCGGAGATCGTGTCTCGGAACTTGATCAGCTCCAGATCTCCCCGAATCACCCGGTTCTTTGCCGCACTGCTTTCTGTGGTATAGCTGTCGTACTGCCCATCCTTTCTTATACGGATCACCCGGGAAAGATTTTCCCCGTCCGTGGTGTAGCCCAGGGGCGGTTTCGTCTCCGTCAGCGTATAGGTCCCATAGGGCAGATAGTCCGCCGGAACAGACAGAGATCCTCCTTCACCCGTGACAAGCACCGCAATGGTATCCCCGGGGCCAAAGAGCTCCTCTCCTCCCAGCGTTCCGTCATTGTTCACATCCACCAGCACACTCTCCGTCCCGCTGTTTACCAGCGTATACTCCGCTCCCCGCAAGCTGGCGTCTCCCTGAGCGGCGTTGGCCTCATTTCTCTCCCTGTCCCATTTTTCCAGTTCAAAACCACCCCGGGCCACATAATCCTTTACGGCATTGGCCCGCTGAGTGAAATCGTCGTACTGCCCATCCGTCCGAATTCGGATCGTGTGGATCTGGTTTATGGCGTTCTCCATCACATATCCTTCCGGGGCCTTTGTCTCGGTCAGGGTATAGGTGCCGTAGGGCAGATAATCCGCCGGGGTGGACAAGCGGCCATTTTCATTGGTAATGAGCAACGCAATCACATCCCCAGGCGCAAAACATTCATCCGCGCCAAACTGGCCATCCCGGTTCACATCCACCTTCACAGCTCCCGCACTGCTGTTGACCAGGGTAAACTCCGCCCCCGCCAAAGTGGCGTCTCCCTGGGGCGTCCCGGACTGATCCCGCTCTCCATCCCATTTCTCCAGTGTAAAGCCGCCCCGGATAATGGGCTCCACGGAGGGAGTCCCTGTCAAATCGACAATCTGACCATCCGCGACAATCTCAAATTCCTGGGAATAGGAGGGATCCAAAAGATATCCTGCGGAAGGAGATACCTCTTTTATCATATATTTTCCCGCCTGAAGCACCGCTCCAATCTCTGCGATTCCCTCGCTGTCCGTCGTGACCCGGGCAATTTCCTGCCCCGGGGAGCAGGCCTCCTCCTTCTTTTTGGCATGAATCAAGTCCACACTGTCATTGTTGATAATCTGATACACAGCGCCGCCCAGGCTGGCGTCACCGGATGGATCGCTGCCCATATCCACGCAGGTTTTCGCTATTTTTACCCCGCCAAAAGCGGGCACATCCTTGAATATAGCATCGTTCGTAAAACCCTCGTAGGTCAGCCTTCCGGCCCCATTGCCGTCATCGGAAATGACAACGGTCTTCACCTCCTGGCTCAAGATATAGCCCGCCGGAGCCTTTGTTTCCGTGATCCGCAGACTGCCAAGGGGAAGCAGGCCTTCTCCGTAGAGCCTGTCCCCGGCCACAAGAGCAGTTCTGCCAAACAGTACCTGTCCGTCAACTCCGGACCTCAATACCCACGTCCGCACAGGAGTTCCGCCGCAGTTTTCATTATCATAATATTCTACCTTAAATTCCGCGTCGGCAAGGGGCCTGGTGGTGCTGCCGTCGGCCTGTTTTACCAGCAGAACGGATACGCTTCCCGTGACCGGCTCATCCTCAATGGTAACGGATGCGGTCCCGCCCGCGGTTACCGTCACATGATAAATTTCCGTATTTTTCTTATATCCCCGGGGTGCGGCGGCCTCCTGAATATAGTAAGTCCCGGCATCCAGCAGCACCGGTTCGGTGGTACCGTCCGACTTTGCGGTCAATGTGGCCACCACATGCTTCATATCCGCAGTGGAGGATACCTGAAATTTGGCCCCCTCAAAGGAATACATCCCATTCCCTGCGGTGATTTCAGAGTTGGCCGATTTCTTCACCACTGACACGGCCCCCTTTGGGGCATTGCGGAAGGTGATCGTCGTCTGTCTCCCGGGAATGCAGATCCCCTGCTCGATCCCCGTATTTCTGGTGAACCATTCCGGCACATCAGTTTCTCTTACATAGACATCAAAGTATCCCTCATCCAGATAATCCTCGTAGTCACTGGCCTTCAATTCCAGATAATCGCTGTAACCATCCTCCTTCGTGGTGAGTGTGCCCACCACCTTTGAAAAATCACTGGTCAGAGACACCTGGAACGTGCAGCCAGCGGCGCTGTATCCACTTACAGTAGAGACCTTACGGATTCTCACATCGCTGGTATTGCTGTTTACCACCGTATAGGTCTCCGGCAGCTCGCAGCGCCGAATGGTATAATACCCTTCCTCATCCCTGGATGGGGTCAGGGTAAACTCCTTATAAAAACCAGTATTCACATAGCCTTCCGGGGCCTTTGTCTCCTGAATGGAATAGTAGCCTTCCGGGAACAAAATGGCCGTACCCGGATTGTTCACAAACACGGTCTCCTCATTTACAGGATTCCATAGATCAAGCTTTCCTTCCGTATTGGTCCGAAATACCCACTGATATACAATTTCGTCACTCTGGGGCTGAGCATAATAATTCAATGTAAATTCTGCACCGTCAAGTGGTTTCCCGGCAGGATCCACCTTAGTCACCAAAGCATCCAGTCTGGCATAAGTAAAGTCATCCAAAGCCTCTTCTGTGACCGTGACGGTCTTGGTGACATCCTCCGGCACTTTCAGCTTCAGACTGTGAATCTCCTTGTCCTGAATATGTCCCGGGGGCCTTTTTGTCTCCCGGTAATAAACCGTGATCGTCTCCGCATTAATATCCGTAATCGGAATTTCCACCCAGTTCGAATAATAATGTCCCTCGCTGTTTTTTTCCTTCACGGTGGCGACACCGATCAAATCAGAGCATCCTTTATCCCAATAAAATTCATAAGCCGCTTTTTTCACCTCATAGTAGCCATTGTTCAGCCACTCCGCCTTGTTCCCGTTGGCAGACTCTATGAGATTCGTCTTTTTCTCGATCCGCACTTTAATGGGGCTGGGCGAATACTCTGTCACCCTGGAGGTCATTTTAATTACATGATCGTCCCCCTTCATCCCAGCTATTTTCTCCTCCGACACAGCGGTACTCACCTTCACCGGCTTTGCGTTCAACGCCCATTTCCCAGATTCCGGTTCCTGAATCTCCACCAAATAGTAGGTCTTGTTTATGCACAGAGGCGTCTTCACCTTTACCGTTTTGCCGGTAATCGTGACCTTCTCTATTTCTGTCTTTTCATCATCCTTATCATCGCGAAGAGAATAGACGGCACCCTTCATGCTGTCATCCCATTCCCCCTCCGAATCCCGTTTTTCCACAGTCAGTTCGACTGTGACCGGATAGTTCTGAAATTTGACAGACATGATTTTCTCCCTGGTATATTCCACTATTTTTTCACTGCCCACATAAGCAGTGGCCCCCTTGGAGGTCTTTGTCTCCGTAATGGTGTAGGTTCCCGCGTCCAGATCCGTCACCAGCACCTCACCGGAATCGGCGTCGGTGGTCACCGTCTTCACCACCTTGCCCTTGCTGTCCTTGATGGTAAAGGTAGCCGACAGATCATAGGCGGAGCAGCCGACCACGGCCTCCTCATTAGCCAGGGTTTTGATGATTTTCAGTCCATACAGCGTATAAGTCTTTGTTCCCTTGTAGTAAACGCTCTGATACTTTGACACACTATTCCAGAAAAAATACTGGTAGGATACCTTGGTCCCGGTGGCAGTTTGGGAAACTCCTTTAATCAAAATATACAGATTCCCCTTATTTCCGGTCTGCGGTACTGGCTTGCTTCCCACTCCACAGGTATTAAATTTGAAGGTGGTGCCCAGATATTGGGCGATCTCACTATCCTCCGCAATCACAGCGCTGCCCGGATGATTTGAAAATTCCGTGTAGCCCCCGTTTTCTTTATTACAATGCTGTTTATAAGTTGCGCTCACTACAAAAATATCATTTTTCTTCGGAGCGGCGATGTCGGCGCCCTTGGTGGCTCCCTTCTGATAAATCCAGTAATAATCTCCGCCCGAGGCCATAGTTCCGTCTCCCAAAAGCATGGGAATTCCGGCCAGCGTCTCCTCATCCACAAAGCGAAACTCCATATCCCCTGCGGCGAAAAACAGTGGTCCTTCGTAGACACCGGTATCATCTGTCCGATTAAAGAGATTCCCCGCACTGTCTTCCCCATCTGTTATCTCATAGGGATACCAGCCGGTATTGGGCGCCATACGGACATAGAGAATATCCTCCACACCCTCCAGAGAGATCCGCTTTGACTGACCCGATTTCCCAAGCACGCAGAGGACCTTCTCCCCCTCCTCGCTTTGGGTGAAAATTGTCACGGTACCCTCCCCGCTCATGGAGTAGGTCACAAAATCCTCCGTATGCTCCACCTCTTCCGCCGCAGGATCTGTCATAGCTTCCGACCGAGGCTCTAATGCGACTGGAGCCGCTGTCTCTTCCGCAGATTCTTCCAAAGCTTCCAGCTGTGACTCCGATACGGTTGGGTCCGCCGCCTCTTGGGTAAGTTCTTCCATAGATCCCGGCTCGGTCTCTGATGTGACTGGGTCTGTTATATCTTCCGTAGGCGCTTCCAAAGTTCCCGGCTCGGTCTCCGATGCGGATGGGCCCGTTGCTTCTTCCGTCGATCCTTCCAAAATCCCCAGCTCGGTCTCCAATGCGGATGGGCCCGTTGCTTCTTCCGTCGATCCTCCCAAAATTCCCGGCTCGGTCTCCAATGCGGATGGGCCCGCTGCTTCTTCCGTCAATCCTTCCAAAATTCCCGGCTCGGTCTCCGATGCGGATGGATCCGTTGCATTTTCTGTCGATCCTCCCCAAATTCCCAGCTCGGTCTCCAATGCGGATGGGCCCGTTGCTTCTTCCGTCAATCCTCCCAAAATTCCCGGCTCGGTCTCCAATGCGGATGGGCTCGCTGCTTCTTCTGCCGATCCTCCCAAAATTCCCGGCTCGGTCTCCGATGCAAATAGACCCGCTGCTTCTTCCACCGGTCCTTCCAAAATTCCCGGCTCAAACTCTGGTATGGATAAGTCCGCCACCTTTTCTGCAGATTCTTTCAAAGATCCCGACTCGGACTTTGACGGGAATGGGCTCGTTGCATCTTCCGTCGGTCCTCCCAAAATTTCCGGCTCGAACTCCGATGCGGATGGGCCCGCTGCTTCTTCTGTAGATTCTTCCAAAATTCCCGGCTCGGTCTCCGATGTAAATAGGCCCGTCACCTCTTCCACAAGCTCTGCCAAAGTTCCTTCCGTAGACTCTGACACTGTTTCTGTCAAAGGGCCCGACGCAGCCTCTGACGGAGATCCGTCCAAAAGGTTGGCCGCAGCCTCCGACATTGCGTCCTCTTCCCGATCTGCCGGCTCCGTATCCGGCTCACTATCGTTTACTAAATCACGCTCTGCCAGTGTCTCTGACTCCACAATAATATCCGCAAGCTCCTCCTGCGGTAAATTTGTTTGAGCTGCCGCTTCCGTTTCGGCCACTCCGTTCCGAAAACTATCAGATTCCGTCTCAGCTTCCCCTTCCGCCGCCAAAATCGTGTCCAGCCGCACATTCTCCTCAAGCTGTACAATTCCTTCTGACATCGGCTTCGGTCGCCTGTCTTCTAATAGTTCAGTCTCTTCAGATACGAAAACCGATCGCTCATCCTCAATTTGTCCAATCTCTTCCGATGAAGACCCCGAATGATCCCCCTTGGACTCTGCGTTCACTTCCGATGAAACCCCAGCATAATCATCCCCGGACTGTGTACTTTCCTCCGGCGCCGGCTTTGCCTGAGATGATTTGCCCTCCATCATATTCCCCGGCTGGCCCTCCCCCGCCTGATCTTCTTCCGCCTGCTCAGCATCCTCCATCTTCGGCTCCGCCTCACCGGCATCTGTCTGCGGCGGATCGGTCTCTGGCGCCATAAAGGATACACGTAAGCTCACATCCCGTTCGGGCATCGAAAAGTCTATTCTGCCTCCATTCCACGAGGAAGTCACCTCACCGCCTCTGCTGTCAATGACCCGCACAGCTTCAATGGAAGTCTGCCCGGTACAGCTCAGAGAAACCGCCACCTCCTCACCCGATTCATACAACAGCCTGATACCGCCCGATTTGTCCTTTACCCTGGCCTCGTCATAGGCATAGCCACAGTCTTCATACCGCGGCAATGTGACAATATACTTCACCGGAGCATCCGCCCCCTTCTCCGCGGCCAGTCCCGCTGTTCCCCAGCAATTCCCCATACTGGAGACCATCACCAGAAACACAACTAATAATGATAGAATTCTCCTAAATTTTTTACTCATCTTCTCCTCCTGTTCTTCTTTGTCTGTGCCCTCCAGCGATATTCTCACCCCTCCTCCCCTCCGGCGGACACGAAAAAAGGACCATACTCTTTGTATCGTCCTTTTTGTTGCCTTCTCTGACTACTATAGTGTAACACACCTGAGCTGTGTTCCGGTGTACCGTCTTGTATCATCTTGTACCGCCTTGTATCGTCCTGTATCACTCTGTCTCAGTATTCCAATTTTAGGTCCTTCCAATATTTTTTCCGCCGGCGCTCAGCCCCCTTGCGGCAGCTGCATAGTTTTGCGGACAGCAGCGTTTTTTACATCATCTCGATGAATTTAAAATCGGGCTAGTCTTCAATATTCACCATATAGTGCCTACTTACATTGTATCTTTCCTACCCCGCCTGCGGAATATTGCTATATAATTTATATTTCCTATTCTCTTTCTTATTCTGTTCCAGCAAAAGAACTATAATAAATTTTGTCAAGGCGTGGATAAAAACGTGCCGCCCACCGCATCCCTGCGGCTGTGAAGATGGCAGCTATAGGATTTTGGTCCGACATTTAATCCATTTATACCACGCTCTAAATAAGCGTCTCTCCATTTTTGAATATCACCTTTGTGTACATGATATTCTTCTGCCAGTTTTTTAACGCCCATATCTCCTTGTAAATACCTTTGGACGATCTCCAATTTCAATTCTGCTGAATACATCTTTTTTCCCGATGACATAGAAAAACCCCCTTTCATTAGACTTATATTTTGTCTAACAAAAGGGGGACATTTCAATTTCCGGGGTTTGTAGATATTTTTATCTCTTGCTGAACTGCGGAGCGCGGCGTGCGGCTTTGAGACCATATTTCTTACGCTCTTTCATTCTCGGATCACGTGTAAGATAACCTGCCGCCTTCAGCGTCGGTCTGTAGTCATTGTCCGCCTGAAGCAGCGCTCTGGCAATACCATGACGAATGGCACCGGCCTGGCCCGTCGTACCACCGCCGCAAACATTTACAAGTACGTCAAACTTGTCTGCGGTCTCTGTCGCTACCAGCGGCTGACGCACGATAGCCTTCAGAGTCTCCAGTCCAAAATACTCATCAATGTCTCTTTTATTTACCGTAACCTTACCAGTTCCCGGCAGCAAATATACTCTAGCGATAGATTTTTTTCTTCTTCCCGTTCCATAATATCTTTCTTTAGCCAATGTTCCTTACCTCCTTCTTAAAATGTCAGCACTTCCGGCTTCTGCGCCTGCTGCTTGTGATCCGGACCCGCATATACATAGAGCTTCTTGTACATCTCACGGCCAAGCGGTCCCTTCGGAAGCATACCCTTCACTGCCAGCTCGATCACTCTCTCCGGCTTCTTCGCCATCATCTCACGCAGAGTGGTCTCTTTCATACCACCTACATACTCAGAATGACGATAGTAAATCTTCTGATCCAGCTTCCTTCCGGTCACTTTGATCTTCTCCGCATTTACGATGATCACATAATCACCTGTATCGATATGAGGTGTAAACGTCGGCTTGTTCTTTCCTCTTAATACCTTTGCCACTTCTGATGCTAAACGGCCCAGTGTCATATCTGTGGCATCTACTACATACCATTTTCTGTCAATAGTTGACGGGCTGGCCATAAACGTCTTCATTGGTTCTCCTCCTCACGAATTATATAACCATATCATAACAAAACTTTTATCCCAGGCTGACAGAGGCTTAATTCCGTCCTCCCGGACACACTGAAAACTCCGCTGATAAGAACGGCTTAGACAGCGTGCGCACGATCTTCCGTGCTTATGGTAAAAACTATATTTGGATAAAATGTCCTACCGGGGCTTTGGTCTGAACATTTATACGCATTATTCAGCGAAATGGCAGAATAATCCACTCGCCGCACCAAGACATTATAGTACAATCCGGGGGGCGTGTCAATCACTTTTCACGGCAAAAACCCTTTTCACTTCACCTTTCGTTACTGTTCATGGCCTAGCCGAATAGGAAATTTCAAATCATGCCACTCCAATAGGGGGCGTGGCCTTTGTCTCACCACGTCCCTATTCCTTTGTTAA
>CAZGRM010000114.1:1258-11073 GCA_964528295.1 uncultured Lachnospiraceae bacterium | reverse complement strand
AGTGCCCCCGGCGTCTGGTACACCGGAGGCTATTATGAAAAAATTTATCAATATGTGTATTGAAAGCTTTTTAATTTGTTCTCTTGAAGAACTGTCTATACTATAACAATGAATTATGAATAAAGTATGAACGAAAAATGAATATATGGTAAAAATGGCATAAAATAAATCTGAAAAAGAATGTTTATTGTCCATTGTGCACATGCGATATCGCTTTAAAGTGAGAAAACCGAGAATTACTGCACAAGCTAAAATCGAAAAATGGAGAAAAACGCAGCGGGTAAAAAGGGATGGTTTGTGTTTATTCTGTGTATTTTCTTAAAAAACTATTTTTTCGTGCAAAAGCACTTTGAATATGTTATACTGTCTGTGTTTGCAGAGTCCGCCGGGCGGATAGTATGAGACAATATCTAATAGAGAAGGGGTTATTGATATGAAGAGACGATATTTGATGGCAGCGGTGATGAGTGTGTGCTGTTTGACGGCGGCTGCCGCGACTTTGGCGACGGCGGAGGAGAGCACGGAGGCGGTGACGGAGGCAGCGACTGAGGCTGAGGAGGAGACCGCGGGAGATGAGGAAGATACAGAGGCACAGCTGGAGCTGGCGGAGCGTCCGGATTACACCGCGTCTGACTATGTGACCTTGGGCGAATATAAGGGCCTGAAGGTGGAGCTGGAGTCCGCCGAGGTGACGGAGGAGGAGCTTCAGGAGGAGATCCGGTACAATGCGCAGCTGGCTGACGCTCTGGAGGAGCTGACCGAGGGCACGGTGGAGAATGGAGATACCGCGAATATTGATTATGAGGGGAAGCTGAATGATGTGGCCTTTGACGGGGGCACCGCCAAGGGATACGATCTGATCATTGGCTCCGGTACCTTTATTGATGGCTTCGAGGAGGGCCTGGTGGGAGTCAGCGTGGGAGATACGGTGGATCTGCCGCTGACCTTCCCGGAGAATTACTACAGCGATGAGCTGGCGGGCCAGGATGTGGTGTTTACGGTGACGGTGAATTCCGTGAAGCGTATGCCGGAGGTGACGGATGAGCTGGTGAATACCATCTCTGACGGAGAGTATGCCGATGTGGCTTCCTACGAGGAGCATATTCGGGCTCAGCTGCTGGAGGATAAGGAGAGTCAGAAGGAGAGCGAGATCCTGAACAATCTGATGCTTCAGGTGGCCAATTCCTTCACCATCAACGATTATCCCCAGGAGATGGTGGATTACGGCATGGCAAATATGGAAAACGCCTACCGTCAGTATGCGGAGTCCTACAATATGGAGTATGCGGATTTCCTGGAAGCTTATCTGGGTATGACCGAGGAGAGCTTCAATGAGGCGGCCATGGAGGCGGTGAAGCAGAATTTGCAGCAGGAGCTGTACCTGAAGGCCATCGCCGAGGCTGAGAATATGGAGGTCAGCGACGAGGAATATGCGGAGGGCTGCCAGCGCTATGTCAGCCAGTACGGCTACTCTTCCCAGGAGGAGCTGGAGGAGGCCTTTGGTGAGGATACGATCCGCATCAGTATTTTGCAGGAAAAGGTGATGGACTTCCTGGAGGAGAACGCGGTGATCGAGGAGATCGTCGAGACAGAGTCTGAGACGGGAACGAAAGCGGAGACCGAGGCGGAATAGAATTAGGACAAAAGGAGAGCGGCCGTCTTTTGAGCGGGGCGGAGGCTTTTTCGGATAGAAACGTGTGGGAGAAGGGGACGAAAGCTGCCTGGGCAGGGGGTCGCCCTTCTCTTGCTTTTCTGACGGGTAATTTTTGTCTCAGTGGAAGGGGAGGAATGAATATGAAAAAAGTAGGAATGATTCTGGAGGGCGGAGGACAGCGGGGCATCTTCACCAGCGGGGTGCTGGATTTCTTTATGGAAAGAAAGCTGACGGTGCCCTACGTCATCGGGGTATCCGCCGGAGCCTGCAACGCGGTGGACTACGTGTCCGGGCAAATTCTGCGGACGAAGGAATGTATGCTGGATTCCCAGCTGGACCATGAGCTGTACGGCTGGCAGACCATGATGAAGACAAAGTATTATATGAATATGGATTTGATCTTTGGTGAATTTCCGGATCGTCAGTACCCATTTGATTTTAAAGCTTACGTAAAGTCCCCCATGCGCTGTCTTCTGGCCACCACCAACTGCCTGACCGGAAAGGTGGAGTTTATCGAGGAGTACCGAAACAGGGACCGTCTGATGATGGCCTGCCGGGCCTCCTCCAGCCTGCCCATCGCCTCCCCTATGGTGAAGATCGACGGGGTGCCCATGATGGACGGCGGCATCGCTGATTCTGTTCCGGTGCGGCGGGCCATTGAGGATGGCTTTGATTACAATATTGTGGTATTGACCAGGAGGAGGGGCTACTATAAGGACGAGAGCCGGGATCTGATGATGCGGCTGGCCAAGGTGTATTACCGCCGCTATCCCAAGTTTGCCAAGGCCCTCCTGATGAGGGATCACAATTACAACAGAACCATGGATCTGCTGGAGCATCTGGAGAGCAAAGGAAAGATCTTTGTCATCCGTCCCTCCGTCCCCACCGTCAGCCGCACCGAGAAGGATCTGGAGAAGCTGGAGGATTTCTACTGGCACGGCTACGAGGAGGCCCAGCGCGTTTATCCCCAGCTGAGAGAGTGGCTCTCCCACCGGGAGGAATGTGTCAGCAGAAAGCGTCTGCTGCGATAAAAAAAGCAAGGCGGCCAGGTCAGCTGGCCGCCGTTTTTTCGTACCGCGTCATCAGAGAGATGAAATTCTGTTCGAAGAGCTCCTTTGTGTAGGTGTGAGTCTCCAGGAACAAGTATTTTTCCAATTTGTCCACATCGAAGAGTTTCGGCTCCGACCGGGCCAGGTGGGAAAAATAGGAGTAGCTGGCGTCCCGGCTTTGGGATGCCTGTATTTTTGTGTGCTTCTCGGAGTTATAGACTAAAATGTACTGTATATGCTCCCTCACAAACTGAAAATCCGGGAGCAGTCCCAATTCCAGCAGCATAATGAGACTGTCGTAGATCTTTCGGAATAAATCGCCTTTGTTGATGGAGCCATTTTTAAATTCAATAAAGTACCAGGTCTGGTCTTCCCCGATGTACAAAGCGTCGTTGGAGGCGGGGAGGCAGGGCCAGCCCTTTCCCCGGGCGTATTCCTGGGGAATTTTGTCAAAGTTTATCACCGTAATGTCGCTGTCACTCATGGCGGTACGGTTGGTGGTGTCGGTGGAAGCCTTCTTTATACTGCATAAATGTCTTTGAAACAGATCCGGTAAATTTCTGATAGTCTCTTCTGTCATAGTATTCCTCAGCTATTATTCAGCTCGTATCTCAGGGAATCCAGCGCTTGAATGGGGGAGGCCATTTTTTGATAGATGGATTCGATATTGTGGGAGACACAGGTTATTGTCACCTGCTGTTCCTCCAGGGAGGAGAGATAGTAGTTTACCTTCTCTCCCAGGCCGTGCTTTACGGAGAATAAATTCAGCGCGTCCAGGAAATAGGGGCTGTGCGTGGTGACAATGATGGACAGATCAAAGTATTTTTGCAGAAGAACGATCAGCTCCGCATAGGCGATCTGCCACTGGGGGTGCAGATGGATTTCCGGTTCGTCCAGAATCAGCACGTCCTTTTCCTTCAGGGAGCCCTTTTCAAGGAGCATTTTTATGATAACAAAGGATTTCAGGCCGGTGGAAAGATTGTGGAAGGACAGAGGTTCCCGGAAGCCTTCTTTTTCAATATAGTAGTCATTTTGATTTTTTTTGACAATTTTGCCGTCTACCACGGACTGAAGGGCCTGGTACAGCTCGTTCATCTTTTCTTTCGCCAGCACCGTTTCAATGACGCCGTCCAGCAGATCACCCTTGGAGGGCTCCGTCAGCAGACTGGCCAGGAACTGATCCGTGGCGCAGGAGAAGGTTTCGCTGCCCAGCTGGTCGATCAGAAAAGGATTGTCGATGTAGATGGCCTTATTCAGGAGAACGATAGGAGCGTTAAAGGAGGTACAGCTATTATGCTCAAAGGACAGACGCGTCTCCTTTCCCTGAATGGTAAGCTCCAGCTCCGCCACGGTGTCCGGGGCGGCCAGAGAATTAATCTGGCCGTCAAACAGATCGGAAAAATACCGGGACAGGATTTCCAAAAAGATAGCTTCCTCCGGGAGGTTCAAAATCGGCGCGGTTTTTTCCTCAAAATCCCGCAGGAGTGTTTCCGTACTCTCCGATCCTTCATCAGGAAGCTCCTTTCGGAGGCCTTGAACCAAAATTTTGTTAAGCGTGGAAAAGGGAAGGTCCTCTTGAGAGTTCAGCAGATTGGAAAGATTTTGAGCAATCAGTTCCGCCGCATAGGAGACGGTACGATTGAGCATAGAGGTAAAACGGGAGGTATCGGTATGAGATTTTTCATACTGCGCAATAAAAAATTGAGATAACAAATTCACGTACGCGTCCTGTACCGCCTTTACCCGCTGCTGTCTCTCCTTCCCTTTTATGTCGGAAACACCATTAAATAAAGAAAACAGAATCTTCCCCACCGTGCTTTTTCCCGTATTATTTTCTCCCGCAATGACAGTGATCCCGTCAATAGCGATTTCGGCTTCTCTGATTTTGGCGAAGTTTTTTATTTTTAAACGCATGGAATCTTCCTTTCACCTATGATGGGGCCCGCGTCAGCCCCTTATGGCTATTCTAACCGAATCCCCTGATATTTACAATACGGATCGGGTATCGAAAAGTATCGTTTTTTTCTCAGCGCCAGGTGGGTCCTTGCCGGCTGCGTCAGTAGGGCTTACAGATGAAGATGGCTACGGACCGGGGGCGCATGATGAATTCGCGGTCGATGCGGACCTCCGTGCCCTCGGGGTAGCAATAACGGCCCTGGCCGTCGCCGTAGGTGTTGACAGTCAGATACCAGAAGCCGGCGCCCATGGGGAGGCGGGGCAGGGTGATGCGCACATCCTCCCAGTGGGTATTGATGGCCAGGTATATCATGTCGTCCCTTCCCTTGCTCCGGTCATAGCCGGTAAAACTGGTGCCAAAAAACCGGGTGCCCTCCGAAAGGTTCATATTGTCTCCGTCCGCGTCGTGGGCGTGGAGAGGATCCATGCCGCAGACCGCGTCCGGCAGCCTCCTGCGGATCACAGGGTGCTTGTGGCGGAAGCGGATCATAAACTTAAAAAATTCAAACAAATCTCTGTTTTTATTCAGCAGGTTCCAGTCCAGCCAGGAGATTTCGTTGTCCTGACAGTAGCAGTTGTTGTTGCCGTACTGGGTGTTGCCGAACTCATCCCCGGCCAGAAACATGGGAGTGCCCCGGCTGCACAGGAGGATGGCGCAGGCGTTGCGGATCATGCGGTAGCGCAGCGATAGTACCTGGGGATTGTCTGTCTCACCCTCGGCGCCGCAGTTCCAGCTCCGGTTGTCATTGGCGCCGTCCGTATTGTTCCAGCCGTTGTTTTCGTTGTGCTTCTCATTGTAGGAATACAGATCGTAAAGGGTAAAGCCGTCGTGGCAGGTGAGGAAATTGACGCAGGAATTGTAGCCCGCGTAGCTGCCGCTGTAGTTGGGGTCAAAGCCTCCGTAGAGATCACTGGAGCCGGCCACACACCAGGCGGCGACCCAGGCGTCATGGTTTCCGCCCTTTAAGTAGGAGCGGAGCGTGTCCCGGTATCGGCCGTTCCATTCGGACCAGCGCTTGTGGGCGGGGAAGGCTCCCACCTGATACATGCCTCCCGCGTCCCAGGCCTCGGCGATCAGCTTCACGTTGCTGAGCACCGGATCGCAGGCCAGGCTTCTCAGCAGAGGCGGATTGTTCATGGGAGAGCCGTCCTCGTTTCGGCCCAGGATCGTGGCCAAATCGAAGCGGAAACCGTCGATCCGGTAATTGATGGTCCAGTAGCGCAGACATTCCAGGATCATCTGCTGGACGATGGGGTGGTTGCAGTTGATGGTATTGCCGCAGCCGCTGAAATTGTAGTAATTCCCGTCCGGCGTCAGCATGTAGTAGATGTTGTTGTCGATTCCCTTAAAGCTGAAGCTGGGACCCAGCTCATTGCCCTCCGCCGTGTGATTGAATACCACGTCCAGTATCACCTCGATGCCATTGTCGTGGAGCGCCCGGATCAGGGATTTCAGCTCTGTGCTTTCCCGGTTGTACTCCTCAGAGGCGGTGTAGCTGGTATTCGGGGCGAAATAGCACACGGAATTGTAGCCCCAGTAGTCCAGCAGCTTCTGACCGTTCACCTCCCGGATATTCATGGTCTCGTCAAATTCAAAGATGGGCATCAGCTCCACCGCATTGATTCCCAGCTCCTTCAGGTAGGGAATTTTTTCATGGAGGCCGGCAAAGGTGCCGGGGTGCTCCACACCGGAGGAGGAATGCTGGGTAAAGCCCCGCACATGGAGCTCATAGATGATCAGATCACACATTTCCTTAGAGGATTGGGGAGTGTCGCCCCAGTCAAACACATCCCGCACCACTCTGGCGTGGTAGGCCTTTGTGGCCTTTTTGCCCCAGATGCGCTGCCCGGCCACGGCCCGGGCGTAGGGGTCCAGCAGGATATTGTTGCGGTCAAAGATCAGCCCTTTCTCCGGAGCGTAGGGGCCGTCCACCCGGTAGGCGTACTCAAAATCCTCGATATTCAGGCCGAATACGATCATGGAGTAGACATCTCCGATTTTGTAAGACTCGGGGAAGGGGAGAACGGCGTAGGGCTCCTCCTGCCCCCGGTGAAACAGCAGAAGCTCGCACCGGGTCCCGGAGTGGGTGTGGATCGTAAAATTGACACCCCCGGGCAGAGCCATGGCTCCATTTATCTCAAACATGCCGGGCCGCACCGGGAATCCGGCAATCTCTCCCATGGGGGTGACCATCACGGGAGAGTCAATCATATATTTCTGCATATACATAAAATATGCCTCCTGTTCTTATGTCGCATTACTACAGTATAGCGCATCAGCGAAGGGATGGCAAGGTGAAAAGAATTGTTGACAAACGAAGAAAATGGTGCTATAGTTAATTACACAAGTAATGAACCACATAAGCAATAAACCAAATAAGCAATAATCCCGTACCGAAGAGGGAAGGGTGTGACGGAAATCTGAGGAGGGAAGGAAAACGAAATGAATGAAATCCTGACACAGGAAAAATCAATTTATATTCAAATCAAGGAGATGATCGAAAATGATATCCTCCGGGAGATTCTTCTGGAGGAGGAGCGGGTCCCCAGCACCAATGAGCTGGCGAAGCTGTACGCCATCAATCCGGCCACGGCGGCCAAGGGCGTAAACCTGCTGGTGGACGAGGAAATACTTTACAAGAAACGGGGGATCGGGATGTTTGTGGCCGCGGGAGCGAAGCAGAGGATTATGGAGAAGCGCAGGGAGCATTTTTATGACGACTATGTGAAAAGCCTGATGGCGGAGGCGGGAAGCCTTGGTATAACGAAAAAAGAGTTGATTAATATGATCGAACGGTCAGAGGACGGAGGAATGAAGGATGAGTAAGCTGATTTGTAAGGGAATCGTAAAGACATACGGGGGAAAGGATGTGCTTCAGAATATTGACCTGGAGCTGGAGTCGGGGAAAATATACGGCCTCATCGGGCGAAACGGAGCGGGAAAGACTACGCTGCTGTCCATTATGACCTCTCAGAATCCGGCCAGCCGGGGAGAGGTGACGCTGGACAAGAAGCCAGTCTGGGAAAATCGTCAGGTGCTGTCCCGGATCTGCTTTTCCCGGGAGCTGAACCAGATGATGGGGAACAGCGCCAATGCCCTGAAGGTGCGGGATTATCTGAGGATCGCGTCCGCTTTTTTTGATCATTGGGATAAGGCGATGGCGGAGCGGCTGGTGGCGGAGTTTGGGCTGGACAGGAAAAAGAGGATCAATAAGCTGTCCAAGGGCATGCTCTCCATGGTGACCATCATTGTGGCCATGGCCAGCAAGGCGGAGTTTACCTTCATGGATGAGCCGGTGGCCGGATTGGATATCGTGGCCAGGGAACGGTTTTATCAGCTTTTGCTGGAGGAGTACCAGGCCACAGGCAGGACCTTTGTGATCTCCACCCACATTATTGAGGAGGCGTCGGATGTGTTTGAGGAGGTCATCATACTGGATCAGGGACGGATTTTGCTGAAGGAGGATACCCAGGAGCTGCTGGAGAGGAGCTTTCACATCAGCGGCCATGAGGATGAGGTGGACCGGGTCACGGCAGGCCTGGAGATTCATCATCAGGAGCGGCTGGGGCGGAGTAAGGGAGTGACCGTGCTGCTTGAGCCGGGCCAGACTCCGCCCTGGGAGCGGCAGGGCGGCGTCCCTGAGGTCAGCGTCCAGAATGTCAGTCTCCAAAAGCTGTTTGTGGCACTGTGCGGAGAGGAGGAGGAAAGATGAGGAAGCTGCGCTACTGGGGAAGAAACTGGCTGGAGGAGATGGCCATGGTGCTGGGGATCGGGCTGATGATGCTGCTGGTGTTCTGCGCCGGAGGCGAGATGGGGAGCGGGCAGGGATTGTTCGGCGGCCTTAGGGAGCTCTGTTCGATCTATCCCTACTATATTATAATTGTGGGAAGCTTTGTGCTGGTCATGATGATCATCGGCTATTTTCAGAGCTACTTTTCCCTGCTGGTTTCCATGAACGCCAGGCGGGTGGAGGTGGTGGCGGGGATCATGGGGGAGACTGCCATGACCGTGCTGGGTATTTTGGGCGTGTCGGCTCTTTTGTGGAGCCTGGAAAATAATGAGATCGCTCAGGGAGGACTGGCTTTGATGCCGCTGTTTGGCGGGATCCTCTTTGGAATGGGAGGCGTGTTTGCCCTGCTGGGGGCGGTGATAACCAAATGGGGAAAAATCGGAGCTGTGATTTTTGTGCTGATCTGCATGACGATGGGAGGGGTCTTGGGCGCCGGATGTGCCATAATTAGCGAAAAAGAGGATATTTTCGCGTTGCATAAGGTGATGCTCGCGGACCTGCCGGGGTGGTTCAATTTTTGGATCGTTCTGGCTGTGGGGGGTGGCGGTGTATCTTCTGGCAGGAATGTTTGTCTTGTCCATCATGAGAAAGCAGGAGGTAAGGATATGATAAAAGCGTTGAAAAATCAGGCCAGGGTGCAGGTGGAGGACTGGATCACCGGGCTGGTGGTGATTCTGGCCGGGACCTTGGTGGGGGAGGTGATACTCCAGTGCGTCATGAGAATCGGGAAGGGGCAGGATACCTATGTTGCCATAGGGACGGTAGTGACCGTCATGATGGCCCTCCTGTATTCCGCGATCATGACCCTGAGTATGTTCCGTTTTTATTTTAATATCGAGGTGTCCATGGGCAGCACCAGAAAGGATTTTTTCCTGTCCTTTTTCGGAATCAATATTCTGTGGAATCTGGTATATGTGGGCGTGGTAGCCCTGATCTGTCAGGCGGAAAACAGTCTGTGCCGCGTTTGGTTTCCCGCCAGCAGCAATGAGCTGGACTTTCTGCCCTACGTGGCGCGGTGGGGGATCCCGCTGGCCTTCCTTCTGCCCATGGTAATGGGGCTGTGCAGCGCCGCCATACTCCGTTACGGGAAAAAGATGAGCGGAATTCTGCTGATCCTCTGGATGACGTTATGCATCGGGGAACCCAGGGTCAGCGAGGCGGTGAGGAAGGCTCCGGATTCCCTGTTTGGAAAGCTCGGGAGAGGGATCATGGCCATCATCCGGCTGCTGCCTGGGAACATCTGGCTTTGCCTCATGGCGGTGGGGGGCCTGGCCTGCCTGGGAGCCGCCTATCTGATCATGAGGCGGCAGGAGGTGACGATGTAGAGCCGCTGCCGGAGGCGTGTGAGGAGGTGACGATGTAGAG
>CAZGRM010000114.1:0-1158 GCA_964528295.1 uncultured Lachnospiraceae bacterium | reverse complement strand
GAGGTGACGATGTAGAGCCGCTGCCGGAGGCGTGTGAGGAGGTGACGATGTAGAGTCGCGGTTGGAGGATCAGATCATCTGCTCCAGCTTCGCCTCCCCCTCTTCAATGTGATACCGGGACTCTCCTGTGTCCGTCACCAGATGACGGCTGTGGAGACGGCGGTAGCGGGAGGGGCTGACACCGTAAAATTTTTCAAAGGTGTGGGCGAAGTGCTGGCGGCTGTTGTAGCCGGAGGCGAAGGCTACGTCGGTGATGTGTAAGGAGCTGTTGGTCAGCAGAAAGGCGGCCTGGTTCAGTCTCTTTTGATTGATGTAGGTATTGATGGTGCAGTGGTACATCCGGGAGAAGAGGGCCTGGAGGTAGGACTTGTTGATCCCGGCGCAAGCGGCGATGTCGGGGATGGAGATTTCCTCCAGAAAATGGAGGTCGATATAGTCCCGGGCCCTTTTCAGGTATTCCAGACCGGAGGCCTGTCTTTTCTGGCAGGCACAGTAGGACAGCTCCAGCAGCATCCGGTAGAGCAGGACACAGAGCAGAAAGTCCTGTCCCTCCGGGTCCTTTTGAAGATGGGCCAGCAGGTCCTTCATGGCATAGCCCATGCTGCGAGGATCCTCCGCCACCAGAAAAGGAGGCGGAGCGGCGAAAAATTCTTGAAACTCCCTGCTTTTCTCCCAAAGCTCTGACAGAGGAAGCGGGGTTTTTTTTGCCTGGATCAGGAATTCCAGATTTAAAATAGAGCATGGCTTCTCCCCGGACACCTCCAGCCGGTGGGGCACGGCGGAATCGATAAAGACAAACTGGTTCTGCCGCAGGCTGAGCTCCTCACCGCCGCAAAACACCGTACAGTTCCCTCCCGTCACATACATGATCTCACAGCTCTGGTGGGAGTGGGGCTCCATGTGGTATTCCGGCAGCGCCAGAGCATAAAAGGCCGTCACCGCCGCGTAGCTTTTTGGTGTCGCAAAAATCTGTTCCATTTTCTTTCCTCCTTTGGCATAGCATACCACAAAAAAATAAATGCGACAATATCTTGCATTTCTTTTCCTGCCCGATAAAAGCTGACGCGTAAAAAATGTTTGTTTTGTATAATCAGGAAAAAGAGAGGTAGTGTCAAGTAATCTATGAAAAACTGAGCCGAAAAAAATAGGCTCAAGTGA
>CAZGRM010000113.1:0-11097 GCA_964528295.1 uncultured Lachnospiraceae bacterium | reverse complement strand
CAAAAAAAGGAAAAATTTTATTTAATTGGATTCATAAAGTGGCAAACTCGGGAAGGATCTATAAATACCAAGCTTTCTTATTAACAAAAACACGGCTTTTTTTGGCCGTGTTTTTATCAAAATTCTTTTCTCTTTTTTTCTTTTATCCGTTTTATTGATATTATTGCGTTTTTTTGTTATAACAGCGGTATTCATTGGGGGTATTGCCCGTATAATCCTTGAAGCTTTTGCTGAAATAGGAAAAATTGCTGTATCCGACCTTCATTGCCACCTCGCTCACTGTCATTTTTGTACAGGAGAGGTAACGTTTGGCCCGCTCCATCCGCTGCCGGGATACGTAATTGGGAATGGACATCCCCACCTCCGCGGAAAACAGCTTCGACACGTAGTCCTCCGACAGATGCACGATCTCCGCCAGCCGCTTCCGGGAAAGCTCCTCCTCCAGATGCTCGGAAATATAGCATTTCAGCCGGTCCACCAGATACTCCCTCTTGCTGCTGTTGACGGTCCATATCCCCTCCAGCTTTCCGAACAGGTACTCCAGAAATTCCAGCATCCACCGGACGGTGCGGGCCGCCTTTTCCCTCTTTTCCTCCAGCTCGCTCTCGCTGAACATCTGGGCGGGCAGGATGTCCCTCTGGCCCAGCAGGCGGTACACCACCTCCATCAAGCCCTCCAGGAAATTCTGAAAAAGGACCGCCGTGGCTCTGTGATTCTGGGAGAGGCGCCGGATATACTCCATCAGCTCCTCCTTCACCGCCGGAAGCTGCCCCGGCAGCCCCATTCTCTTTTCCAGACTCTGAAAATCCGGCAGGTCCGTTTCCCACCGGTCCTTTCCCAGCCAGGATTCCTCCAGAAACATCCCCTGCTCGTCGGGAACCACCGCCCCGCACATCTCCTTCAGCGTCCCGTAGCTCTTCGTCACCTCCCCCAGGCCGCACACCCGGCCCAGATAGACGCAGGAATCCAGGCGCACCATCTCCTTCAGGCAGTTCTGCATCTGCACCGTGTATTCCCGCAGATAGGACAGTCTCCCGTTTTTCTGGAAAACCAGAAGCCACTCCCCCTCCTCCTCCTGCCGGTCCAGCTCCAGCTCCAGGCCCTTGTTCTCAAAGAATTCCTGGATCACGTTGCGGACAACGAATTGCAGCAGCTTTTGGTCCGTCTCACCCTTTCTGCCGTCCGGGAAAATCCGAAGGATCACCACACAGAACCTTTCATCCCCTTTGTAGATGCCCCTCTTTCGCACGCACTCCTCCACCAGATCGATCTGCTCCAGGGGCCGGTCATAAAGCTCCTGGCAGACGGCGAGAACCGCCTTCTTTTTATCCGATATGACCTTCTCGCTCCCCTTCTCCTGCACGATCTCCCGGATCGCCGCCACCAGCTCCTTATTGGAGATGGGCTTCAGCAGATACTCCCGCCCTCCGTACTGCATGGCCTTCTGCACATAGGCAAAATGGGCATAGCCGGACAGCACCAGGGTCTCCACGGGATACCGCTGCTCCTGCACCCACTCCAGCAGCTCCAGGCCGCTGCCCTGGGGCATCTCAATATCCGTCACCAGAATATCCACGGGAAAGGTCTCGAAAATCTTCCTGGCCTGCTGTACATTCTCCGCCGTAAAGACACGCCCGATCCCGATACTCTCCCAATCAATCACTTCCGCCATTTTCCGGATAATCAGCTGATCATCGTCCACCAACAAAATATTCAAAGGCCCGTCCTCCTTCCCACCCCGCTAATGCCTCTCCTCCCAGTTCTCATAGACCTGACAAAACCGGGAGGAGGGCGAAGGCGGTTCATTTGCCGCATAGAGATGGGAAATATCCCCCAGCTTGGAGGCCCGGAATGAGACAATTCCCTTTTCCCTCTCCTCTGTATACACCTCCGTCACCGAGGTGGGCGCCAATCCCATGCAGTGCAGGAACAGAAACGGAGAGATTCCCCACAGATGGGACAAAAATACGCAGGTGATGCCCAGATGGCAGAAAAAGCAGATGGTATCATTATTTCCCTTTTCCGTTCTGTACCAGCTGTCCTTCCGGATGTAGCCGTACTCCGCCAGCAGGCCGTCCAGCCCCTTTACCGCGGTTTCGTACGCCTGGGCCATATTGCTGCTCTCCGCCACCTCCGTCTGTCTCCAGGCGTACCGGTCATAATACTCCGGGATGTTCTGCCAGCTCCCCGGCAGCATATCCCAGACGATTCGTTCCCGGAAGCGGCCGTTCTCCACCTTCGTATCCGGGTAGGCCCGCCGCAGCCCCGGGGAGTCGTTGATGTCTATCCTCGCGGGGAACTCCCTCAGCCAATCCCTGACCTGGGCCGTCCTGCCCAGCCGGCTCAGCGTGTAGTCCGCCGTTTCCCTGGCCCTGCCCAGCGGCGACACATAAAAGTCCCGGACGGTCTCCCTCTCCATCCGGTCCGCTAAAAGCTTCGCCTCTCTCCTCCCCTTTTCGGTCAGTGCGTCATTTTTGTAATCCGGATCGCCGTGCCGGATGAACAATAATCTCATACTGTGCGGATCCCACCCTTCCGTTTTTTCTCATTATACTGGCTTTCTCTTTTCTTTTCAATATTTTCAACTTTTTGGAAAACACAATCCGCCCCTCTTTTCGGATCGCTACTTGACATCCTTGAAAAAAGCCTTCAAAATAAACACATCAACGCCGACCTTGGCCGGGAGAACAGAACAAATGAACCAGACAGGAGAAGGACTTATGTATACGGTAGTGGTTGCTGACGATGAAGAAGAGCTGCGGGGCGCGCTGATCCGCAGGCTGAACTGGGCGGAGGCCGGGTTTCAGGTGGTGGGGGAGGCGGAGAACGGCGTGGAAGCCCTGGAGCTGGTGGAGCGGCTGGAGCCGGATCTGCTCCTCACCGATATCCGCATGCCCTTTATGTCGGGCATCGACCTGGCCCGGGAGGCCCAGGAGATCCGGCCCGCCCTGCAGATCGCCTTTCTCAGCGGGTACGACGATTTCTCCTACGCCCAGGAGGCCATTCGCTACAATGTGATTAGCTACATCCTGAAGCCCGTCTCCGCGGCGGACATGGCGGAGGAGCTGAAAAAGATCAAAAAAAAGCTGGACGCAAAGTTCGAGGAGTTCTCCGGCTGGACCATGAGACAGGGCTCCTCCGGGGTGACAGCCTTTCTCATGCCGCTGCTGCTGGATTCCTTCCAGCGGGAAGCGGACCAGGAGCGGGAGCGGACTCTGGCCCAGGCCGCCGCGTCCTGCGGTTTTCCCGGCTGTCCGATACAGGACTGCCGGTATGTGGTGGTGATCACCAGCCTCTGGGACAGCGGCGGGGAAAACCGCACCACCCCCGGCAGCGTGAACGCCATCGACAGCATCCTGAGCCAGTACGTGAGCGCCGCCAGCTTTTACACCGACGGCCGGGTGGCCTCCCTGCTGGCGGCCCCCCAGGCGGAGCTGGACCAGTATCTCCATATTCTGGTGGAGGATATCACCCAGAGTGTCCGGCGGATCACCGGGCTCCGGGCCTCTATCGGCGTCAGCCGGGAGACGGACCGGCTGTCCGGCTGCCACGAGGCCTACCTGGAGGCCATGAACGCCCTGAACTACTGCCGGGGAAACGAGAGCGGAGTTCAGTTCATCTCCGACATTGAGCGGGCGGAGCACTTTGACCACGAGGAAATCCAGAGTATCATCAATACGGTGGAAAACCTTTTGAAAAGCGGCACCTCCGGCGACCTCAGCGATTATCTCCAGCGGCTGCGGGGGAGAATCCGCAGCCAGGCCATCGCGCCGCCGGCGGCCCGGTTTATGATGATGCAGCTGACGGCCGCCATTTTCCGGCTGATCTACACGGTGGCGGACAAGGACACGGTCCAGAGCCTGCAAAATCTGTTCCCCATGCAGCAGTTTTTCTTTGAGGAGCCCGCCAGGCTGTGGGACCGGTACGTCCGGTTCTGCATGGCCGCCCGGGAGCTGATCTCGAAGCAGCGCAGCATGAGCGGCTCCGCCATCTGCGATCAGGCCCTTGGCATCATCCGGGACCGCTACTCTGACCCGGAGCTGTCTCTTACCTCCATTAGCAGCCAGATTTCCGTGTCCCCGAATTATCTCAGCGCTCTGATCAAAAAATCCACGGGACGCACCTTTGTGGAGCTGCTGACAGGCCGGAGAATCGAGACGGCCAAAAATCTTTTGGAGGAGAGCTCTCTGAAGGTGCGGGATATCGCCCTGCAGTGCGGCTACAATGACCAGCATTATTTTAGCTACTGTTTCAGGAAAGAGGTGGGACTGTCACCCAATGGATACCGAAAGCAAAAGGAAAAAAAGCCGTAAGGACACCCGGCGGCTCCCGGGCCGCTTTACCCTGACCCGGCTAATCACCGGAGCGATCCTGCTCATCGTGCTGCTGACTCTGGTATTGGTGGTATATATTTTCATCCGGCTGTACCGCAATTCTATGGAACAGATCGCTGTGACCAGCAGCGAACAGGCCGTAGTCCAGGTACTAAATACGGTGACCAGCTACACGGAGGAGATCTGCGACTTGATGGAGATGGTGAAGCAGAATGTGGAGGCGGACCCCGAAGACCGGCAGAACTTTTTTGAAAATCTCATGAAGATAAGGGCGGATGTGGTGGCCGTCACCACCTACGACGGGGAGGGCACCCTCCTGAACTGCTGGGCGGGGGACCAGGAGGTGAAGGCGGAGCCGATCCAGAATCTTTCCTACCCGGAGATCCTGACCACCGATCTGCTGAACATCTCCGCCCCCCATGTGGAGTCTCTGTTTTACAACAGCTACCCCTGGGTAGTCACCGTGTCGGATGAGATTCGAGACCGGCAGGGAGCCCAAACCAGGATCGCCATGGACATCCGCTTTTCCAGCATCGCGAACTACGTGGACGATGTGGGAATCGGACAGCACGGCTACTGCTTTATCATGGACGGGGACGGAAACATCGTCTACCATCCCCAGCAGGAGCTGATCTACTCCGGACTGAAGGAGGAACGGGCGGAGGAGCTGAAGGGCTGGCAGGACGGCACCTACGCGGAGGCCAGCGCGATTTATACGGTGCGGACCCTGGACACCTGCCGCTGGCGGGTGGTGGGCGTGTGCTACAGCGATGAGATGGTCGACGACCGGGTGCGGGTCATGCTGCGGATTTCTCTCATGATTCTGGCCATGATGATGGCCGCGGCCTGCGTCATCGGAATCGTCATGTCCAATCTTCTCGCCAAGCCCTCTCGCCAGCTGGTGGAGGCCATGGGAGAGTTTGAGAAAAACGCGGAGAATTTCCAGTTCTCCCAGGTCACCGGCACCTACGAGATCAACAGCCTCTCCGATTCCTTCGGACATATGGTAGTGCGGATCCAGGATCTGATGGAAAAGGTGCGGCGGGAGGAAATCACCCTGAGGAAGACGGAGCTGAACGCGCTTCAGGCTCAGATCAATCCCCACTTCCTCTATAATACTCTCTCCTCCATCGAGTGGATGTGCGAGGAGGGCCGCAGCGGCGACGCGGCGGAGATGGTCAACGCTCTGGGCCGGCTGTTCCGAATCAGCATCAGCAAGGGCCATGAGCTGATCACCATCGAGCATGAGGTACAGCACGCGATGAGCTACCTGAAAATACAAAATTTCCGGTACAAGAACCAGTTTTCCTACACCTTTGATGTGGAGGAGGACTGTCTCCCCTGCTACTGCAACAAGATCACCCTCCAGCCCATCATCGAGAACGCCATCTACCACGGGATCGACCGGATGGTGGAGGAGGGCAGCATCCAGATCCGCATCCGCCGGGCCGGGGACCAGATCCTCATGGCGGTGGAGGACAACGGAGTGGGGATGTCGGAGGAACAGTGCGAGGAGATTCTCCACCGGGAACGGACGGACAAGAGCGGCATCGGCATCAAAAATGTCAATGACCGGATCCAGATTTATTTCGGAGCGGAGTACGGAATCTCGATTACCAGCGAACCGGATGTGGGGACCTGCGTGGAAATCAGGCTGCCCATCGTGGAGGACAGAAGCTATGGAGAGAAAAGATAGCAAAGGGCTGCTCTGGGCGGCACTGGCCGCCGCTATGGTCCTGTGCCTTGCCGGGGGCATGTGGTATATCAGCAGCAGCCTGACCGGCAGAAGCGCGGAGCAGGGAGAGAGCGGCAAGCATCATGTGGCTCTGGTGACCAAGTCCACCACCTCCGCGTTCTGGCAGTCGGTCTACGCGGGGGCCCGGGCGGCCAGCACAGAATACAACCTGACCATCTCCTTCGAGGGTCCCGACAACGAGGAGGACTACGAGACCCAGAACCGCCTCATCGAAACCGCGGTGGACAACGGAGCGGAGGCCATCGTGTTCTCCTCCGTGGACTACAACGAGAACGCCGCCGCCATCGACGACGCCGCTGCCCGGGGGGTCAAAATCATCGTGATCGACAGCGACGTAAACAGCTCCCAGGTCAGCAGCCGCATCAGCACGGACAACTATGAGGCGGGAAAGATGGCCGGGGAGGCGGTCCTCTCCTGCCAGGAGGAAACGCTGAATATCGGCATCGTAAACTTTGACAAAAACTCCGCCAACGGCCAGGAGCGGGAGCAGGGCTTCCGGGAGGTGACGGAGGCGGACGGCCGGGTCACCATTGCGGAGGCCATCAATGTGATCTCCACCACGGAGGACGCGAAGGCCGGCACCATCCAAATGCTAAAGGACCACCCGGAAATCAATGTGATCGCCACCTTCAACGAGTGGACCAGCCTGGGCGTGGGCTATGCGGTGCAGGAGCTGGGGCTGGGGGAGGAAACCATGGTGGTGGCCTTTGACAGCAACGTGGTCTCCGTGGGGATGCTGGAGACCGGGGAGGTGGACGCCCTGATCGTCCAGAATCCCTACGCCATGGGGTATCTGAGCGTGGAGTACGCCTACAACCTGATCTACGGCAGGGAAGTGCCCCAGGCCCGGGTGGACACCGCCACCACCCTGATCACCAAGGAAAATATGTTCCGGCCGGAGTGTCAGAGGATTCTGTTTACCTTTGATTAACGCCCCGGAAGTGTCTTTCTCATTTTTGGGTAAAATGATGAAATAATTTGGCGAAATTTTCTTTAAAGTAATTATTTGCACAAAAAATCGTAAAATTTCTTATTTCTTTTTTGCGTTTTTGTGTTATACTGTACGGTAGAAACAAATCAAACAAAAAGGAGGATTTCAAAATGAAAAAATTACTCAGTGTTTTACTCACAGCATGCCTGTTGATGAGTCTCACCGTGTGCGCTTCCGCTTCGGAAGAGATCGACGGTACCGTGTCGGTATTCTACTATACCTACAGCGATACATACATCTCCAGCGTGCGTTCCGCTCTGAGTGCCGCTCTTGAAGAGGCAGGGATCGACTACCAGGACTACGACAGCAACAACAGCCAGACCACACAGACCGAGCAGGTGAGCACCGCTCTGGCACAGGGTACCACCCTTCTGATTGTGAACCTGGTGGACAGCGGTTCTGACGACGCGGCAAAGAACATCATCGATCTGGCCAGCGAAAAGAACGTTCCGGTAATCTTCTTCAACCGTTCCGTAAGTGAAGAGGTAGTTACCAGCTATGACTCCAGCGTATTCGTAGGTACGGATTATGAGATGGCCGGCCATATGCAGGGCGAGATGATCGGCGAATATGTGGTAGAGAACTATGACGCGGTGGACCTGAACGGCGACGGAGTGATCTCCTACGTAATGTTCAAGGGCCAGGAGGGCAACGCGGAGGCTATCGCGCGTACACAGTACGGTCTCGAGGACGCGAACGCGGTTCTGGTTGAGGCAGAGAAGCCGGAGCTTTCCTTCTACGACGCGGACAATACGGATCTTTATCTGGTAGACCAGGACGGCGCTTGGTCCGCTACAGCAGCCAACACCTACATGCAGACTATCCTTTCCCAGTACAGCGAAGCCAACAACAACATGGTTGAGCTGGTAATCGCCAACAACGACGAGATGGCCATCGGCGCTATCACCGCTTTGCAGAACGCGGGCTACAACCTGGAGGGCGGCGAGTCCGTTGTGATCCCGGTATTCGGCGTTGACGCTACCGACACAGCGAAGGAGTACATCGCGGCAGGCACCATGACCGGTACCATCAAGCAGGATGCCGAGGGTATGGCACAGACCATCAAGCAGATCACGGCGAACCTTCTGACAGGCGCTGAGAAGTTTGCTGACGTGGAAGAAGAGAACGTAGTTGGCACATGGCGTGTAAACATCCCCTACGCTTCCTATACAGGCGAGGAGTAATCAAACAATCACAGACCTACGCAAAACGAGGCTTTTCGAAACTGCAGCCGCACCTGGGTGCGGCTGTTGTTTCATGATATAGGAAGAGTTCAGAATCTTAAAAAGAATTCAGAATGGGGGGACGATTTTGGAAAAGAGAGAGACTGTATCCGGCAAACAGAATATCCTCCTTAAAATGGAGGGAATCAGCAAATCATTTCCCGGCGTCAAAGCACTGGACGACGTGTCCTTGACAGTGAAGGCCGGGACCGTTCATGCTTTGATGGGAGAAAACGGCGCCGGCAAATCCACACTGATGAAATGCCTTTTCGGCGTATACAGCAAGGATTCGGGCCACATTTTCCTGGAGGGAAGGGAGATCAACTTCAAAACCTCCAAGGAAGCTCTGGAAAACGGGGTAGCCATGGTGCACCAGGAGCTGAATCAGGCCCTGAAGCGCAACGTGATGGACAATATGTGGCTGGGGCGGTTCCCGAAAATAAATAAGTATATCCCGCTCACCAGCGAGAAAAAAATGTACGACGCCACGAAAAAGGTGTTTGAGGAGCTGGATATCTCCGTGGATCCCAAAAGGATCATGAGCACCATGCCGGTTTCCCAGCGGCAGATGGTGGAGATCGCCAAGGCTGTGTCCTTTCACTCAAAGGTGATCGTGTTTGACGAGCCCACATCCTCACTGACTGAGGAGGAGGTGGAGCATCTGTTCCGCATCATCAATATGCTGCGGGACCGGGGCTGCGGCATCATTTATATCTCCCACAAGATGGAGGAGATCCTGCGCATCTCCGACGAGGTGACCATCATGCGGGACGGAAAATGGATCGCCACCAGGCCGGCAAAGGAGCTGACCATGAACGAGATTATCCGTCTGATGGTGGGCCGGGAGCTGACGAACCGGTATCCGGAGAAGGATAATGTGGTGGGCGACCCGATCCTGGAGGTGAAGGGTCTGACCGCGGCTTACTCAAAGCTGCAAAATGTTTCCTTTACAGCGAAAAAAGGCGAGGTTCTGGGCGTGGCCGGGCTGGACGGCTCCGGGCGGACAGAGCTTCTGGAAAATATATTTGGAATCGCCACCCGCAAGGAGGGAGAGATCTACCTCCACGGCAAGCAGGTCAAAAACAGAAACGCAAAGGAATCCCTTGGCAATAAATTTGCCATGCTCACGGAGGAGCGCCGGGCCACCGGTATCTTCGGCATCCGGGATGTGCAGGCCAACACCACCATCTCCAGTCTGCGCCGGTATCTGTCCGGCCCCTTCCTCAGCGAGAAGAAGCTGCGGGAGTCCACCGACTGGGGCATCCGGGCCATGCGCACCAAGACCCCCAGCCAGAAGACTCAGATCCGCTCTCTGTCCGGCGGCAACCAGCAGAAGGTGATCCTGGCCCGCTGGCTGCTGACAGAGCCGGAGGTGCTGCTGCTGGATGAGCCCACCCGGGGTATCGACGTGGGCGCAAAGTACGAGATCTACCAGCTGATCCTGAATCTGGCAAAGGAGGGCAAGAGCGTGATCATGGTTTCCTCCGAGATGCCGGAGCTGCTGGGCGTGTGTGACCGTATTCTGGTCATGTCGGGCGGAAGGCTGGCCGGAGAGGTGGACGCTAAGACAACGACGCAGGAGGAGATCATGACGCTGGCTGCGAAATACGCATAATGACAGGAGGTATACGATTGTGGCAGGAAATAAAGTAACAGAATTCAAAGAGCTTTCCTCTAAGGAGAAGCTGTCTAAAATAGGTGATCTTTTGCTCAATAATGCCATGTACATTATCATTATCGCGGCAGTCATCTATATCGCGATCCAGAAGCCGGCCTTTCTGAGCCTGTCTTCCATCATCAACGTGGTTTCCCTGACGGCGGCGAAGCTTCCCATCGCTCTGGGCATCGGCGGCTGTATCGTGCTGACCGGTACCGATATTTCGGCCGGCCGGGTGGTTGGTCTGACGGCATGTATCTCCGCCTCCCTTTTGACCACCACCTTCAAGGTGTTCCCCAACATGACAAGCGCTCTGCCGATCCCGGTGGTCCTTTTGATCATCCTGGCCTCCGGCGCGGCGGTGGGCTTCGTGAACGGCTTCAGCGTGGCGAAATTTAAGCTGCATCCCTTCATCGTGACGCTGTCCACACAGCTCATTACCTACGGTATCATCCTGATGTACCTGAAGAACGGCACCAACAACGGACAGACCCTCAGCGGCCTGACCGAGGGATACCGTTCTCTGGTGACCGGTACTCTGTTCAAGATCGGCGGAGTGGCGGTGCCCCGGTATGTGCTGTACGCCGTCATCCTGACGATCCTCATGTGGATCATCTGGAACAAGACCACCTTCGGAAAAAATATGTTTGCTGTGGGCTCCAATGAGGAGGCCGCCAACGTATCCGGTGTAAACGTATCCCTGACCGTTATCCTGGTATTCGTGCTGGCCGGTATGATGTACGCCATCACAGGCTTCCTGGACGGCGCCCGCATCGCTTCCGCCAACGCCACCACCGGTCTCAACTACGAGTGTGACGCCATTGCGGCCTGCGTCATCGGCGGTGTCTCCTTCGTAGGAGGTATCGGACGGATCAGCGGTATCGTCATCGGTGTTCTGCTTTTGCAGATCATCTTCACCGGCCTCAACTTCCTGGCCGTGGACGCGAACATGCTCTACATCATCAAGGGTCTCATCATCCTGATCGCCTGCGCCATCGATATGAGGAAGTATCTGGTCCGCAAATAAAGGTTTTAGAATGACCGCAGGGCTGCGCCAAAAATATTTGGCGTCAGCCCTGTTTTCGTGTATAAACCCCCATGTCCGCACGCTTGACACCACCATAAATGAAACTATG
>CAZGRM010000112.1:0-11157 GCA_964528295.1 uncultured Lachnospiraceae bacterium | reverse complement strand
GGGCAATGCCGGCGATCTTGGCGTCCTGCTCCGTCACACCCTCGGTGGCGTCGATCATGATCACCACCACATCCGCCCGCTCCACCGCCGTGACCGTGCGGATGATGCTGTACCGCTCCAGCTCCTCCTTGACTTTGCTCTTCCGGCGCAGGCCGGCCGTATCGATGAACACGTACTCATGGCCCTGCCACTTCACCTCCGTGTCCACGGCGTCCCGGGTGGTCCCCGCGATGCTGGAGACAATCAGCCGCTTCTCTCCCAGAATCCTGTTGATCAGGGAGGATTTCCCCACATTGGGCTTGCCCACCACGGCGATCCGGGGGCGCTCATCCTCCCCGCCCTCCTCGGCCTTCTCCCCGAAGCACTGGATCACCTGGTCCAGCATATCTCCGATGCCGGTCCTGCTTTCGGCGGAGATGGGACAGGGATCTCCGATGCCCAGATTGTAGAATTCATAGACGTCCGCCATGCTCTTCTGGAAGTTGTCCACCTTATTCACCACCAGCACCACCGGCTTGTGGGAGCGGCGCAGCATATCCGCCACCTTGGCGTCGGCGTCCACCAGTCCCTGGCGGCAGTCCACCATAAAGAGAATCACATCCGCCGTGTCAATGGCGATCTGGGCCTGATCCCGCATCTGGGACAAAATGATATCGCTGCTGTCCGGCTCGATGCCGCCGGTATCGATCAAGGTAAAATTAATGTTGAGCCACTCCACGTCCGCGTAGATCCGGTCCCTGGTCACCCCCGGCGTGTCCTTCACGATGGAGATATTGGACCCGGCCAGCGCGTTGAATAGAGTGGATTTGCCCACGTTGGGCCTTCCTACAATTGCTACGATTGGTTTACTCATCTTTTCCTCCTGTGCCGCCTGGGAAGCGGCGCAAATTTATCGTCCTAAAACAGCGTTCACAAAATCGCGTCCGCTTGATTTTACAATACGGATTTTTATTTGTAAAGCTTTTTCCAGCTCCGGCACCGAGATATCGTCCAAAAATACGTCCTCACCGGCCCGGAGCATATTGGAGGTGAGAAGTAGCTCCTCCCCCAGATCCATACCTGAGAGCTGGCCCATCAGGTCGGCGGCGGTGATCAGCCCCGCCACGGTGATGGCCTCGCCGAAGAAATCATTTCGGATCGCTCGGACCTCCACCCGGACCCGGGGGAATTGGTCTGCGATCTCCTGCCCGAGAGCCCAAATGTAGGGGGCGGCCAGCTCCCCGGTGGCCACAGTGACCCGGCGAAGCCTCCCCTCCTTTGCCCCCTGGTCCGTATGTGCTTTCTCCTCCTTCAGACACTGCCGCACCTCCTGAATCAGCAGTCGGGTCATGCCCACGCCGTTTTCCAGCTGGAGATAGCCGTCATACCGCTCCTCCTCCGGCATCCCCCGGCCCGCCAGGGTGTACCACTCGTCGGAGGCGTGGATAAAGTGAAGGCCCCACTGGGGATACAGCTTTTTCTGCCATGCCTCGATCTGGTCGATGACCCTCGCGGCGTCCTCCGGGGTGAAGGGCTCCAGAGGATACAATCCCTCCCGGAATCGGGACAGGCCCACCGGAACCACGGAGACGCTTTTCAGGCTGGGGAGGTATTTCGTCATGTCCCGGATCGAGCGGTCCAGCTCCTCCCCGTCATTTATATTTTTACACAGCACCACCTGGCCGTTCATCTCGATCCCCGCCTCCGCCAGCCGCCGGATCTTGGGAAACACGTCGCCCGCGAAGCGGTTGTTCAGCATTTTGCGGCGAAGCTGGGGGTTCGTGGTCTGGAAGGAAATGTTGATGGGCTCCAGATGGTACATGATGATCCGGTCGATATCGTGATCGCTCATGTTGGTCAATGTCACATAGTTTCCCTGCAAGAAGGAGAGGCGGGAATCGTCGTCCTTGAAATAAAGGGTCTCCCGCATTCCCTTTGGCATCTGGTCAATGAAGCAGAAAATGCATTTGTTCCGGCAGGAGCGGTACTCGTCCATCAGGGAATTTTCAAAGACGATCCCCATGTCCTCCTCAAATTCCTTCTCGATCTCCAGCTCCCACTCCTCCCCGTCCGCCTTTCTCACCAGCATGACCAGGTACTCCTCATTGGTATAATAATGGTAGTCGAACACATCCTCGATCTTATGACCGTTCACGGAAACCAGCACATCCCCCGGCTCCAGCTCCAGCTCCTGGGCAATGCTGCCGGGCAGCACCTCTTTTATTTTGTGTTCCGATACAGTTTTCCTCTTCATAAGCTTATTTCCATTTCTGTTCGCTCCGGCCTTGTCTTAACCGGAATATTTGAAACGCTCTTCGATCCTTTGCTATCATACTATTTTCCGGCCCAAAATGCAACCGGCGATTCCGCTTCCCATGCACTGTAAAAAATACGTAACGGCTGTGACATTTTTTGCCAAGATTCTTGACTGAAATTTTACAAAATGTTATAAATAATAGTGAAAGTGAAAACTATTTGCCTATGGAGGATTCCCATGTCTGATTACGATAAGCTGGAACACATTCTACCTGTGGGGCCCTTAAAAATAGCGGCTTTGGAGGGCTGCAGAAGCTTCGGCGAGACCGTCAACAATCACATCGCGCAGACCCGAAAGGAGGCCGCGTTAACTTATCCGTCCCTGTCGGCGCTGCCCGGCTATGTCTCGGATTCCTATCTGCTGGACTGCCACTGTCCCCGTTTTGGCAGCGGAGAAGGGAAGGGGCAGATCAACGGCTCCGTCCGGGGAGCGGATCTATATATTATCGTGGATGTCTGCAACTACAGCCTGACCTATTCCGTCTGCGGCCATGAAAATCATATGTCGCCGGACAACCATTATCAGGATCTGAAACGGATCATCTCCGCCGCCACCGGAAAGGCAAAGCGCATCAATGTGGTGATGCCCTTCCTCTATGAGGGCCGGCAGCACAAGCGGGCGAAGCGGGAATCTCTGGACTGTTCCCTGGCCCTTCAGGAGCTGGTGGATATGGGAGTGTCCAATATCATCACCTTTGACGCCCATGATCCCCGGGTGCAGAATGCCATTCCTTTAAGCGGCTTCGATTCCTTCATGCCCACCTACCAGTTTTTGAAGGCACTGGTGGACCATGTGCCGGATTTCCGGATTGACAATGAGCATCTGATGGTGATCAGCCCCGATGAGGGAGCCATGAGCCGCGCCGTATATTTCTCCAATATCCTGGGCGTGGATATGGGAATGTTCTACAAGCGCCGGGATTACTCCGTCATCGTCAACGGAAAAAATCCCATTGTGGCCCATGAGTTTCTGGGGGATTCCCTGGACGGGAAGGATGTGCTGATCGTGGACGACATGATCTCCTCCGGTGAGAGTATGCTGGATGTGGCGAAGCAGGTGAAGGAGCGGGGGGCGAAGCGGGTGTTCGTCTGCACCACCTTCGGACTGTTCACCGACGGCTTTGAAAAATTCGATGAGTATTATGAGAAGGGATATATCACCAAGGTGGTGACCACCAACCTGAACTACTGCAATCCCGAGCTTTACACAAAGCCCTACTACGCCGAGGCGGATATGACCCGGTTCCTGGCCACGATTATCGAGTATCTGAATCATGACGTGACGCTGAGCGCCATCGAGTCGCCCACCCACAAGATCAACGGCATGCTGAAAAACATGCAGGTACAGCGATAGCATTTATGATTGAAAAAAAGACCTGCCCTTTGCTTACCAGGCGGAGGGACAGGTCTTTCGTTTTCTTATTCTGTTTTTTATTCCCGGATCCCCAAAAAGCCGGCCAGGTTTCCCCGCCTGCCCCGGGAGGCCCGGTGGGAAAAGAGCAGGTTTGGATTGCAGCAGGTGCACAGATCGGTGGTCTCGATATGCTCCGGCAGGACGCCGGCTCCCAGCAGATTCTGGCGGCAGGCCTCCCAGAGGCTGAGCAGGTATTTGCCGCCGCCCTTCTCCAGGTAGAGCCGGGGCCAGAGGGCTTCCTCATACCGCTCCCGGAACCGGACAATCACGTCTTCGCTGACCTCGTAGCAGTCCTGGCAGATGGAGGGTCCGATGGCGGCCCGGATATCCGCCGGGTCGGAGCCAAAGGCCTCTCTCATCCGCCTCACCGTCTCCGCCCCGATATTTCCCACGGTGCCCCGCCAGCCGGAGTGGGACAGTCCCACCGCCCGCCTTACCGGGTCCAGGAAAAACAGGGGGACGCAGTCGGCGTAAAAGGTGGTCAGCACAAGGCCCGGTACATTGGTCACCAGCCCGTCCACATCAGTGTAATCTCTCTCGCGGGTGTAGCCCTTTCCCTGATCCCCGCGGTCTGCCACCCGGACATTGCAGGTGTGGGTCTGGTGGGAAAACACCAGCTTGTTTTCATCAAATCCGACGGCGGCTCCCATCCGCCGGAAATTCTCTCTCACCTTCTCCGGGTCGTCTCCCCGGGTGAAGCTCAGGTTCATGGTGGAGAGAGCTCCCTCGCTGACTCCGCCGATCCGGCTGCTGAAGCCATGAAAAAAGTCCTTCTCATATTGGTCGAGGCTTGGGAAGGTAAAATAGAGAACACCGTCCTTCCGGTGCTCTCTCATCACCTCCCGCCCTTTTTGCTTTCTCTTTATTCTATCCATTTTCCGCACCGCCTTACAACTGAAACGCGTCCTGAATCAACTGAACGCGGTCTCCTGTCACAGAGACCACATCAAACCGGCAGGGCACATCCGCCCCCATCCCTTTCTCCATCAGATACCAGGAGGCTGTGCGGATAATCCGCCGCTGCTTCCGCCGGTCCACCGCGTGGGTCCCTTCTCCCAGATGGCCGTCCCGGCGGTATTTCACCTCGATAAACACCAGATACCCTTCCTGAAAGGCCACAAGGTCAATCTCACCCAGATGGCACCGGTAATTCCGCTCCAAAATCCGGTATCCCCGCCGTGACAGATAAACCGCGGCCCGCTCTTCATACAGGGCGCCCACTTTTCTCTTGTTCATGTCCGTATTCCGATACTCTCTCCCCCCGGCCTCACAGGAAATTTCCGATGAAGCTCTGTCTGTGTATCGGTGAGGGTCCGTACTTCTTTATGGCCTCGATATGTGCCGCGGACCCGTAGCCCTTGTGGGAGGCAAAACCATATTCCGGCATTATCTTATCGTACTCCCGCATCAGCCGGTCCCTGGTCACCTTGGCCAGCACACTGGCCGCCGCGATGGACAGGCTCTTCGCGTCGCCCTTGATGATGGGCACCTGGGGCAGATCAATACCCGGGATCCGCACCGCGTCATTCAGCAGCACCTGGGGGGCGGGGTCCAGCTTCGCCACCGCCTGGCGCATGGCCTCGTAGGTAGCCTGTAAAATGTTGATCTCGTCGATCTGGGCCGGGCTGGCCATGCCGATCCCGTAAGCCACCGCCTTCTCCCGGATCTCGTCGAAGAGGGCCTCCCTGCGTTTTTCGGAAAGCTGCTTGGAATCGTTCAGATAGAGGATCTCGCAGTCCTTCGGAAGAATCACCGCCCCGGCCACCACCGGCCCGGCCAGAGGACCACGGCCCGCCTCGTCGATCCCGCAGGCCAGGCCGTATCCCTCATATTTTCTCTCATAGTACCGCATATTCTCCAGGCGCTCCCGCTCCTGCTCCAGCTTTCTTTGTTTTTTCTCATACTGTGCGATCAGGCTGGCAACGCCTGACCGCCCGTCCCCCGCGTACGCCGCGATCAGACGGGGCAGCTCCTCATAGCCAGCCTGAGCAAATTCTTGTTTTATTTCCGCTATCCTTTTCACTAAAATCCTTCCGTCCCTTTCCCTTTAATCCAGCAGTCCGATGGAGGCAAGGGGCCAGATCCGAAGCAGGGCCCGCCCGATCAGACTGTCCCGCTTGACGCAGCCCACGCTGGGCTCCCGGCTGTCGGCGCTGTTGTTCCGGTTGTCCCCCAGCACAAAGTATTCATCCTGCCCCAGGGTGATGGCCTCCGAGGCCAGGCCAGGATTCCGGATTTCCTCGTAACCGTAGCTATCCTTTAGCACCTTGCCGTTGATGTAGATCAGGCCGTCATAAATCTGCACCGTCTCCCCGGGCAGACCGATGATCCGCTTGATATAGTAGGTGTCCTCCTGATACTGGAAGGGGAAGACCACGATATCGAACCGCCCCGGATCCGTGAAACGGTAGGAAATCTTATCCACGATCAGATGATCTCCGTCACTTAATGTGGGATACATGGAATCTCCCCGGACCTCCGTGCGCTCTCCCACAAAATGGATGATAAGAAACGCGGCGCCCACCAGCAAGGCCAGATAGAAAATCCAGCTGAAGACCTCTCTCACAACGCTTTTTTTCTTTTCTCCGCTCTTTTTCAAGTGATCACCGCTTTCCTCTGCTTTTTCTCATTTCAAAGAGCCATCCGCCTACTGGTGTTTGAGAAATCCGATGTCAGTCAGCGGCCAGATCCGTACCCAGGCCCGGCCGATGATGGCGTCCCGCTTCACATTGCCCACATCCTCGGAGCGGCTGTCCTTACTGTTGTTCCGGTTATCTCCCAGCACAAAGTATTCGTCCTCTCCCAGCGTGATGGGCTGGGAAGCCCGGCCGGGATTCTGTATGGTCTCCAGACCGTAATCCTCCTCCAGAATCTCTCCGTCAATGTAGATATTGCCCTCCTCATCAATCTGAACGGTCTCGCCGGGCAGGCCGATGATCCGCTTGATGTAGTACTCCTTCGTGCCGTAGGGCGGGAACACAATGATATCGAACCGCTGAGGATCGTTGAACCGGTAGGACAGCTTCTCCACGATCAGATTATCCCCGTCATTCAGCGTGGGATTCATGGAGCGTCCGTCCACCTGGGTGCGCTGCCCCACAAAGGTGATGATCACGTAGGTGAGCACCACCACAAATAAAATATAAAATACCCAGCTGAGTATTTCTTTTTTCACATCCAATTTTTTCTCGCCGCCATTCTCTGGTGAACCGTTTTTCTGCTTTCCTTCTTCGCTCATATCGTCACCGCTTTCTTTTTTGTTTCTGCCGCCTCGAAAAGCCAGGAAACGGCAGGATCCGTCATGTTTTATTTTACTTCCCGGGGCCTGTCCTGTCAAACGAAATCTTCCGGCCGCTCCAGACGTCAGCCGCTTTGGTCAGGCGAAATCCTCCGGCCGCTCCAGGGTGATCCGCCCCAGCCGGCCGCTCCGGTAGTCGTCCACCAGCAGCAGGGAGGCCTTCTGACAATCCGGCTCTCCGCCCCTTTGCAGACAGCCCCTGGCCAGGGCGATCCGCTCCAGAAGCTCCAGGCCGGTCCCAGTCTCCTGGATCTGGTACCGGTCCGACAGCAGCCCCTCATAGTTGACCGTGACATAGCCGATAAGCCACAGGGCCAGCTCATCCGCCTGCAGCAGCTCATCCTTGATGGACCCAACCGCGGCAAGCTTAAGCCCCACCAGCTGATCCTCAAATTTGGGCCACAGAATCCCCGGGGTGTCCAGAAGCTCCACCTCCTTATTCAGGCGGATCCACTGCTTTCCCTTGGTGACCCCAGGCTTGTTCCCGGTCTTGGCGCAGGCCTTCCCGGCCAGGGTATTGATGAAGGTGGATTTTCCCACATTGGGGATGCCCACCACCATGGCCCGCACCGGACGGTTCAGGATGCCCCGCCTCCGGTCCCGCTCGATCTTTTCCCGGCAGGCCTCCCGGATAATGTCGTTGATTTTTTTCATCCCGGCGCCGCTTCTGGCGTTGACCTTCGCGGTGAAGAAGCCCTTCTGCCGGAAGTATTCGGACCAGGTGTCGTTAAGCCGCTCCTGGGCCAGATCGGATTTGTTCAGGATGATCAGCCGGGCCTTGTTTTTCCCCAGCTCGTCAATATCCGGGTTCCGGCTGGAGCCGGGCACCCGGGCGTCGATGATCTCGATGACCAGATCGATCAGCTTGATATCCTCCTGCATCATCCGCTTGGCCTTCGTCATATGGCCTGGATACCATTGATAGTTCATCGCGTTTTCCCTTTCTGATTCTTTTTAATTGCTCAGGAAGCCTCTGTGCTCCGACGGGGAGAGGACGAACCAGACCTTCCCCTCGATGTAGGAGGTCTTCACCACGCCCACATCGGCGAAACGGCTGTCCACACTGTTGTTCCGGTTGTCTCCCAGCACAAAGTATTCCTTATCCCCCAGGGTAATGCCATCCGACGCCATCCCGGGATTTGTGATCACCGGATAGCTCTTCTGCTCTAAGTAAACCTGGCCGTCAATATAGATCATGCCGTCCCGGATCTGGATCGTCTCGCCGGGCAGGCCGATGACCCGCTTGATATTGGAGTGGCTGGTGGTGCTGCCGTTTGGCTTGAAGGAAATCACGTCCCCCCGCTGCGGGGAGCCCAGCTGATAGGACAGCACATTCAGCAGAACCGTGTCGCCGCCGGAAAGAGTCACGTCCATGGACTGGCCGATGTTTGTCCTGGACTGGCCGAAAAAGTATACCACCACGTAGGCGAACAGAATGGCCACCAGGATCTCAAAGGTCCACAGAAAAATGTTTTTGACAATCGATTTCTTCTTTCTCATTGATCTTCCTTTTCCCGGAAACGCAAACAGGGACAATCTACATACTGTAATTGTCCCTGATCCACTTACTATTTCACCAGTTCCTTTACCTTGGCGCTCTTGCCAACGCGTCCTCTCAGGTAGTTCAGCTTCGCGCGTCTCACTTTTCCGTGTCTCACCACTTCCACCTTCTCTACGTTGGGGGAATGCAGCGGCCAGGTCTTCTCAACGCCGATCCCGTTTGAATTCTTGCGAACCGTAAAGGTAGCTCTCACGCTTCCGCCCTGCTTCTTCATCACGATTCCCTCGAAAACCTGAATTCTTTCACGGTTTCCCTCTTTGATCTTACCGTAAACCTTTACCGTATCTCCTACGGAAAACTCCGGTACCTCCGCTTTGAGCTGTGCTGCTTCAATATTTCTGATGATGTCGTTCATTGTGTTGTTTCCTCCTTAATCTTCGGATGTTCTTAATACATAAATCTGTAACAGAGGACCATCTCTTTTCTCACAACGCATTTTATCATATCATGTTTTGTCATGAAATGCAAGAAGTTTTACCAGAAATTCCTTCTCCTCCCCGGTCAGGCTTTCCTCCGCCTCCCCCTGGAGCAGGGCCCTCAGGTATTTCCGGTCTTTTTTGTCAAATTCGGCGCCGGAAAGCAGATCCGGGCGGTTTCGCAATGTCCGGTAGATGGACTGATTCCGCCGCCAGCGGTCCACGTTGGCGTGATGGCCGGAAAGCAGGACGGGGGGCACCGCCTTGTCCCGCCACACCTCTGGGCGGCTGTACTGGGGATATTCCAGCAGGCTGCCGCTGAAGCTCTCGGACTGGCCGGACTCCTGGTTTGTCAAAACGCCGGGCACCATCCGGGAGATGGCGTCCATCATCACCATGGAGGGCAGCTCCCCGCCGGTGAGCACGTAGTCGCCGATGGACACAAAGTCCGTGACGATCTCCTCCAGCACCCGCTCGTCGATCCCCTCATAGTGGCCACAGAGAAACACCAGGTCCTCCTCCCGGGCCAGCTCCTGGGCCATCCGCTGGCTGAAGGTTTTCCCCTGGGGAGTCAGGTAAATCAGTCTGGGACGGCGTCCGATCCGGCCGGACAGATCCTCGTAGGCCCGGCAGATGGGCTCCGCCTGCATCACCATCCCCGCTCCGCCGCCGTAGGGGTAATCGTCGATCCGGCCGTCCCCCCGCAGGGAGTAGTCCCGGATATTGACGGTGGTCAGGGAAAGCAGATTTTTCGCCATGGCCCGGCCGATGATGCTGGTGTTCATCCCCTGCTGGATCATCTCCGGGAACAGTGTCATTACGTAATAGTTCATCTTTTCTTTCTCCCATCGGCTCTTTATTCCAGCAGCCCCTCCAGAAGGTGTACCCTCATGCGTCCCTCTTCCACATCCACATCCAGAATACACTGCCGGATCGCCGGGATCAGCACTTCCCTTCCGTCTTCCATTTTCACCACATAGACGTCATTGGCTCCCGTGGTCAGCACATCGGTGAGCAGGCCGAGAGAGTTCCCCTCCTCGCCGTACACCCTCATGCCGATCAGGTCCGCGATGAAATATTCATTCTGATTGAGCTTCACCGCGTTCTCTCTGGTCACGTAGAGGCCTTTTCCCTTAAAGCCCGCCACGTCCTCGATTTTATCATATCCCTGAAACTTCAGGATCACCATCTGCTTGAAGAACTTGACCTGGACCACCTCCAGCTCCAGCATGTCCCTCCCGGTATCCAGAAGCACCTTTTTCAATTTTTTAAACCGGTTTACATCGTCAGTCATGGGAAATACCTTCACCTCACCCGCCAGACCGTGGGTGGAGGCGACGGCTCCCACCTGCAATATTTTTTCCATAGCATCCTTCCTTTTCCATAACAGAAAAAGTCTGCCTCAAAAGCTCTGCTGCTGCTTTCGGGACAGACTCATGATTACTGTAAAATGTCCACAATCACCTTTCTATCTTCCTTCGATGCTGCGGCTTTTACGACGGAACGGATCGCCTTGGCGATTCTTCCCTGCTTGCCGATGACCTTACCCATATCGGAGGGAGCTACCTTTAGCTCCAGTACCAGAGCCTTTTCGCTCTCCTTTTCAGTAACTTCCACTTCGTCCGGATTATCGACTAGAGACTTTGCGATTACTTCTACTAACTCTTTCATCATGCGCACCTCTATTCTACTTCTCGATTCCAGCTACCTTGAAAAGTTTGCTGACAACCTCGGTGGGCTGAGCTCCGTTTGCAAGCCATTTCTTCGCGAGCTCCTCGTTGATCTTGAACTCACTGGGATCTGTGTTGGGGTTGTAGGTACCAAGCTCCTCGATACATCTTCCATCTCTCGGGGATCTGGAATCCGCCACAACGATTCTATAGAAAGGAGCCTTTTTCTGACCCATTCTTCTCAATCTGATCTTTACTGCCATTACTTTCACCTCCTTAAATCATATGCTTATAGTTAAAAGGGCAGTTTAAACTTACCTCTTTTACCACCTTTGCCTCCCAGCATGCCGGAGTACTGCTTCATCATCTTTCTGCTCTGCTCAAACTGCTTCACCAGCCGGTTTACCTCGCTGATGTCCACCCCGGCGCCCCTGGCGATCCGGCGCTTTCTGGAGAGATTCAGAAGGTCGGGATCGTCCCGCTCCTTCGGCGTCATGGAGAGG
>CAZGRM010000111.1:0-11172 GCA_964528295.1 uncultured Lachnospiraceae bacterium | reverse complement strand
TGTTTTGGAAAGTCCCCTACCCGCCCCGGTGGCTGTATACTGGCTGGCGTGTAAATAGTAATTCTAAGCAACTTTTTAACACTCTATCCCGGCATTTTCCAGCAGCGCTTCCACCGGGGACGCGCCGATGGAGACTGTCCGCTGGGCCAGCTCCTGAGCCGCCTGGGGGAAGCGGCTGTTGACCCGCACCAGCAAGGACTTCTGATTGTAGAAGGCGGTCTTCTCAAAGGGCCAGCGGATCACCTGGGGATACCGGAAATCCACTCCCAGCTCCAGGATGCACAGCCTCCGGTTCAGTGTACAGGACAGCCACCTGGTGTACCGCTCCCACTGGGGCAGATAGCCGCTCTCCATATAGTCCTCGTTCTCTATCGTGTGGAACCGGAGGGGCCTGCCGCACTGAGGACAGACCGCCAGCTTCCTCCAGCCCGGCTGTCCCGGTTCTTTGGTCCCGCTCTCTTCCGCCCGCTCAGATTCCCGGGCCGCCGTCTCTTCCTGCCGCTCCGGTTCCCCGGCCTCCCGCTTTGCCTCGGCCAGCACCCGGTCCCGGATTTCCTCCACCTCCAGGATATGGGCGCCGCACTGCAATTTTCCCATGCTGCCGCAGGGCGCCACGATCAAGTCCTTTTCCAGCTTTGAGCGGTAAATCAGGTCATCTGTGTTCAGTGTCACCACAAAATAGGGCCGAACTCCGATCAGCTCCCGGAGACTGTCGTAGGCCCGGATCACCGGGTGGTCCTTTGGCACCTCACTGTAAAAGCGGCTCCTGCAGTAATCCTCCAGCTCCCGCTCTGCCGCTTCGCCGTCACTCTCCCCGGCGGATGTTAAAGTTCCCCATGTCCCCGGAAGCTCCGGCCCGAACTCTCTGCCGATCCCCACCAGCACCATCTCCGCCGCTTCCACCGCTTCTCTTATCTTTGCGTTCATAACGATACATTCCTTTCCCCGGCCGGGGATCCGGCCGCGTTTCCTCTATTTTCTTTCACCTGCCGGAAACTGTCAACTGATTTCTTAATTTTCCCCAAAAGAACTCATTTCCGTTGCCGTTTTTCCTTATTTGTGCTAGACTGAAACAGGTATTATGAGAAAATTATGAGCACAGAAAAGGGGAGTTACGAATGAACGAAAATTACAGTGAAGAACAAGACTTTGAGCGCGCGGCGGAGGAACGCAGGCAGCGCCGGAGAAAACGAAGGCGGCAGGCCTTGATCCAGCGCGGCATTGTTTTTGCCCTTCTTTTGATCCTCTTTTGCGCGGTTGCTTTTTTTGTGGGACGGACTGTGCTGGAGCGGCAAAAGTCCCCCGGCTCCTCCGTTCCGGCCTCCCAGCCCCAGACAGCGGCTGTCCCCGAGCAGCCTGTCACGGAGGCCGCGCAGGTCGTCGAGACCGAGGCGCCCCAGACGGAAGCGCCGGTTCCGGCCGAGACCACCGCGCAGAGTACCCAGCTGATGGAGCAGGCCAGGTTCATGGCGGCCGGGTACGATTATGACGGGGCCATCCAGCTCCTGCGGACCATTCCCGGCTACGAGTCGGACGCCTCCGTCACCCAGGCCATCAGTGAATATGAGACCGCCAAGGCCTCCTGTGTGGCGGTGGACGTGACCACGGTGCCCCACATTTTTTACCATTCTCTGATCAACGATACGGACCGGGCCTTCAATGTGTCCGTTCTGGGACAGTTCGCGGTGGACGGCATGAACGCCTGGATGACCACCGTGGAGGAGTTTGACAAGATCACCCAGAAGATGTACGACAACGGCTACGTGTTTGTGCGGCTTCGGGACCTGGTGGTTTCGTCCACCGACGAAAACGGCAATGTCACCTTCTCGCCCAACCCCAGCCTGATGCTTCCGCCGGACAAAAAGGCCGTGGTGCTCTCCGTGGACGATCTGAGCTACTACCACTCCTACGAGGCCGCCGGATTCCCGGAAAAGCTGGTGCTGGATGAGAACGGCGACGTGAAGTGCTACTACGTCAGCGCCGACGGCACGGCCCAGGTGGGAGACTTCGATGTGGTGCCCCGGCTCAATACCTTCCTGGCGGAGCACCCGGACGGCGCCTACAAGGGAGCCAGGGGCATGATCGCCCTCACCGGCTACAACGGCGTCTTCGGCTACCGCACCGATTCCGACTATGAGACCCAGCAGAATCTCCTGCAGGATCAGCGGCAGTGGCTGGACGCCCACCCGGACTTTGACCGGAACACGGAGATCCAGGAGGCCATCAAGATCGCGGACGCCCTGAAGGCGGAGGGCTGGGAGTTTGCCAGCCACACCTGGGGCCATCTGAGCGTCACCAGCAAGACGGTGGACGAGCTGAAAACCGACAACGAGAAATGGGTAAACAATGTGCAGAACATTGTGGGCCCGGTGGACACCATCATTTTCGCCCACGGAAACGATATCGGCTCCTGGGAGGGCTATACCGAGGACAACGAGGTCTACAATTACTTCAAGAGCGCCGGATACAATTTCTACTGCAATGTGGACGGCTCCACCCCCTACTGGGTCCAGATCACCAGCAATTACGTCCGCCAGGGCCGGATCAACCTGGACGGCTACATGCTGTATCAGTCCAGCCAGGGCAATACCACGGTGCTGGACAATATGTTCCTGGCCTCCGAGGTCTTCGACACCAGACGGCCCACCCCGGTGGTGGCCCAGGGAGAGGCGTGACAAACCCCGTCCCGCCCGGACGCCCCGGCGGCGCAAAAAAGCTTCCTTCTAGCGCTTCATAGGAAAAACAGGCACAAGCCCCGGCATTCGCCAGGCTGGTGCCTGTTTCTTTTTTCGCCCTTATTTCTGCTTCACATTCAGATAATTTCTCCCGGACAGCGTCCGGTTTGTACACAGTAAAAGAATCAGGATGGCGCAGCCCGCCAGAAATCCGACCCAGTTGAACAGCGCCGTAAGTACCAGAATCAGAATCCTCATAAATTTCACCGCGTATCCCAGCTCAAAGTTGGGCTGAGTGTAGTTGGCCACGGCCACGAAGGCCATGTACAGCATCACCTCCGAATTGAACCATCCGGAATTTACCGCAAACTCCCCCAGCACCAGGCCGGCAAAAATACTCAGCGGGGTGCTCAGCATGTTTGGCGTGCTGAGGGCCGCCAGCCGCAGTCCGTCGATGACCAGCTCCAGGATCAAAAGCTGCCAGGCCAGAGGAATATTCACCACGTCCCTCACCGCCACAAATTCCAGCGCAGGAGGAATCCACCGGGGATTTTGCATCAGCAGCAGAAAGACCGGGGTGAGGAAAACGGTCAGAAAGAGAATCAGTACCCGGGAAATCTTCAGATACAGGGAGGTCCAGGCCGGGAAATAATAGTCGTTGGCCTCCTCCACCATATCCAGCACCGATGTGGGCAGGATCATGGCCGACGGGGAATTGTCCACCAGAATCGCCACCTTTCCCTCCATGAGGCAGGCCGCCGTGGTGTCCGGCCGCTCCGTAAACTTAAATTTCGGGAAGGGATTGTACCAGCGGGTGCCGATCATGGCCTCCGCCAGGCTCTGCTGGTTCATGCAGAGATCCTTCGTCTTCACCGCCTGGAGCTTCTGCCGCACCCGGTCCAGCAGCTCCTGGTCCACCAGATTCTTCATATAGCACAGCACCACATCCGACCGGGAGGAGGAGCCCACCTCCAGCATTTCCATGATCAGGTTCGGGTCCCGGATCCTGCGGCGGATCAGGGCCGTGTCAAAGACCACCGTCTCCACAAAACCGTCCCGGGAACCTCTCATGGACTTGTCCTTCTCCGGCTCCTCCACACTGCGGGCCGGGTAGGTCCGGCAGTCCAGAACGATGGCCGCCTCGTAGCCCTCGATGAAGAGCACGATGGCGCCGCACAGCACGTTGCGGGTCACCTGATCCAGCTCCTGAATCACGTCCACCTCCACATAGGGGACGCACTGCCGGGTAAAGTCTGTGGCCGTCTCCGGCATATCCTCCTCCCCCACGCTAAGGAAGGTGTCCAGGATCTTTACCATGGATTCGTCCTTTATCATCCCGTCCAGAAAATAAAAGGAGGCCTCCCTTCCCCCGATCCTGATGTCCCGCCGGATCAGGTCAAAGCTTTCCTGAATCGGCAGCAATCGCTCCATGGCCGCCCGATTCTGTTCAAGTCCCGCCTCCACCTTTTTCCACTCTGTCATTTCCAAACCTCCTGTCTCCGTCTCCTTCCTATCTTACCCAAAAAAGGATTTTTTATGCGGTCCGCCATTGCGCGTTTGCCGGGACTCTGCTATAGTAGGGATAAGCTTCAGATGAGGAGGAGTTTATGAAATACTTGAAAAAAATCCACACGTTTCGGAGGGCCGGTGTGCTCGCGCTGCTGCTTTTATCCCTCTGTCTGGCCTTTTCCTTCCCCTCCGGCGCCGCCGGGGTGTCCGCGGACAATATCAAAACTGTGTCCGGCGGAAAATTTGTGAAGAAAAGCGGCTACTGGATGTACCGGTACAAGAATGGGACCACCGCCAAAAGCTGTCTGCTGAACATCGGCGGCAAGACCTACTACTTTTCCGCAAAGGGCTACCGCCAGTCCGGCTGGAAAAAAATCGGCGGATACTACTATTATTTCGGCACCCAGTCCCAGGGCTATATGTACAAGCTGAAATGGGTGAAGCAGAACGGAAAGGTCTATTTTCTGAAAAAGAGCGGCAAGCGGGCCGAGGGGTGGATGACCTGGCAGGGAAAGACCTACTATTTTAACTCAAAGGGACAGCGGCTGTCGGGCTGGCAGGTCATCGGAGGCAAGAAATATTATCTGGGGACCTCCGATGAGGGGTGGCTGTATAAGAGCCGCCTGTTTACCTACAAAAACCGGATCTTTTATCTGCAAAAGGACGGCAGCGCCGCCGTGGGCTGGAAGACGATTTCCGGGAAGAGGTATTATTTCAGCAAGGAGGGGCGGGCCTATAAGGGGAAGCATACCATCTCCGGCGTCAACTATTATTTCAGCAATCAGGGTGTGCTGCTCTACAGCGGCGCCAACCTGTCCGTCTCCTCCGACTGCGCCATCCTGATGGACGCGGACACCGGCAAGGTGCTGTATGAAAAGAATGCGGACACCCAGCACGCCAACGCCAGCACCACAAAGATTCTCACCTGCGTTTTGGCTCTGGAGAACGCGAAGCTGACGGACAAGGTGACCGTCTCCGCCAACGCCGCCGCCCAGGAGCCCACCAAGCTCTATATGAAGAAGGGGGACTCCTTCCGCATGAAGGATCTTCTCTACTCCCTGATGCTGCCCTCCCACAATGACACCGCCGTGGCCATCGCGGAGCACATCAGCGGGACCACCACAAAATTCGCCGCCCTGATGAACAAGAAGGCGAAGGCCATCGGCTGTACAAAGACTCATTTTGTGACTCCCAACGGGCTGGACCGGGGATTGAACCACTACACCACCGCCCGGGATCTGGCAAAGATCGCCCAGTACGCGCTGAAAAACAGCACCTTCAAGAAAATCATCAAGACCTCCAGCTACTCCTTCAAGAGCCTGGGCAGCGGCACCTCCTACACGGTGAAGACCACCAACCAGCTCCTGGGGAGCATGACGGGCGTGAGCGGAATGAAGACCGGGTACACGGACAAGGCGGGCTACTGCTTTGTGGGGACGATTCAGGGAAAGAGCGGACATACTTATATTTCCGTGACCCTGGGAGCCTCCTCCAGCACCACCCGGTGGTCCGACGCCAAGACGCTGCTGCAATACGCCTACAAGCTGAAATCTTGATTCCCATCGTTTTACGGGACAGCAAAGGGCCGCCGAAAGTCCGGCGGCCCTTCTCAATGTGTCCTCTCAATCCTCCCAGGGGCGGATCCGGTAGTCGGCGCCGATCTCCTGGCAGATCTTTCGGCACTGCTCCTCCTCCTGATGGGTGATGGTGGTCTCCACGGTGGTCATGACCACGTTGGGGACATATTTTTTGCAGCCTCTGGCGAAATCCAGCATGGCGTCAAAGGACCGGTCCCCGAATTTACTGCGGACCAGCCGATGGTATTCCTCCGCGTTGGGAGTGTTCAGGCTGATGGAGACGGTATCCACCAGGCCCGCGAACATGGGGGTGATGTCCTTCCCGTGAATCAGGCTGCCCAGGCCGTTGGTGTTGACCCGGACCGGCTTGCCGAAGTGCTCCTTCACGTACCTGGCGCCGTAAAGCAGCACGTCCAGCGCCTCCGTGGGCTCGCCGAAGCCGCAGAACACCACCTCCCGGTATCCGCTCAGATCCGCGGCCTCAAAGGCCCTGGTCAGCTCCTCCCTGGTGGTGTCGTGCTCCAGCCACAGCACATCGGAATTCTCCATATGGTCCCTGGTCTGCCGCAGGCAGAAGGTACAGGCACAGGGACATTTGTTTGTGAGATTCACATAGATATTGTCGCGGACCTCATACAAAATCGTCATCACTCGCTTCATCGTCCTACTCTCCTTCTTGATTCCAAATCATTTTTCTTTCCCTCCAAAGCAAAGGCCTCACCGCAGTGTCCACAGTACCTCCTCAAAGCAGACTCCGTCTGTCAGCGGGATCTCCAGCTCTATGGATTTCAAAATGCATTTTTTGATAAACCGGGAGGCCTTTTTCACTGAAGTCTGAAAGTCCACCCCGTTCACCGCGTCGGCGGCAATGATAGCGGTAAAAATATCTCCGGTGCCGCTGCGCTGGGTCCCCACCTTATGGGAGCGGAGGACCCTGGGCGCCTGGCCCCGCTCATAGCAGTAGTTGGCGATGAAATCCCCCTGGACGATCCCGGTGATCACCACCTTCTCCGGCCCCATCCCGGAGAGCCGCTCTGCCATCCGCTCATACTCCCGCAGCGGGAATTTTTCCTGGTAGGGCGTGCCGGTGAGGATACAGGCCTCCGTCACATTGGGCGTCAGGATATCCGCATAGGCCGCAAGCTTCCCCATCTCCTCGCACAGCTCGGGCGTGTAGGTGGCGTAGGGCCTCCCGTTATCTCCCATCACCGGATCCACGATGATCTGATTGTCCTCCCGCTTAAACTCCTGAAAAAACCGGGCGACCACCTGGATCTGCTCCTTTGACCCCAGAAATCCGGAGCAGATCCCATCGAAGGAAAGTCCCAGCTTTCTCCACTCCCGGATATAGGGCTCCATCTTTTCCGTATAATCATCAAAGAAAAAGCTGTCGAAGCCGGTGTGGTTGGAAAAAATGGAGGTGGGCACCGGACAGCACTGAACCCGGAGCATAGAAATCACAGGGAGAGCCACCGCGATGGAGCAGCGCCCAAAGCCTGTGAAATCATTGATCAACGCAATCTTGTTTTGATTATTATGAGACATCTTGTTTCTTTCCTTTTCTGAATATGAAGGTATTATAGAAGTCAACTGCCATGAAATAAAGAGCCATTTTTTCATTAATTGAGCAGTCCAGTTTTTTCTGTTGACAACACCGTGTATATAGTGTATAGTGTGTATGTATATGCATCACACTAAGGAGGAGCTTATTTTGAAAATCATTCTTTCCAACACTTCCGCCGAGCCGCTCTACCGGCAGATTAAGGAGCAGATCAAGGATGCCATCCTGAGAGGAGAGCTGGCAAAGGGGGACAGCCTCCCCTCCATCCGGGCCTTTGCCAACGATCTGCGGGTCAGCGTCCTGACGATCCGGCGGGTTTATGAGGAGCTGGAAAAAGAAGGCTTCGTGTCCAGCCAGGTGGGCATCGGCACCTTTGTCTCCGCCGGGAACCCGGAGCTTCTGCGGGACGCGAGGCGCCGGCTGGTGGAGGAGAAAATGCTGGACATGATACGGACCGCCAAATCCCTCTCCATTTCCAGGGAGGAGCTGTCCGAGATGATGGATATTCTGTACGAGGAGGATTGACATGAATGATCTTTTGGAAGTATCCGGCCTGAACAAGACCTATCCCAATTTTGCCCTGCGGGACGTGACCTTTTCCCTGCCGGAGGGCTGTATCACCGGCCTGATCGGTGCCAACGGAGCGGGAAAGACCACCGCGATTCGGACCATCCTGGGCCTTTCCGGGAAAAGCTCCGGCACAGTACGCTTTTTCGGCATGGACATGGAGAAGGACTCCCGCCGGATCAAGGAGCGCATAGGGGTGGTGCTGGACGGCGACTGCTTCTACGATAAGCTGACGCTGAACGAGATGAAAAGCATCCTGGCCCCGGCCTACCGCTCTTGGCGGGAGGAGAAATTCCGGGATTACCTGGAACGCTTCTCCCTGGACCCTTATCAGAGGATCGGTACCCTGTCAAAGGGGATGCGGATCAAGTACGCCCTGGCGCTGGCCCTCTCCCACCAGGCTGAGCTTCTCATCCTGGATGAGCCCACCAGCGGTCTGGATCCTCTGCTGCGCCGCCAGCTCCACACCATCCTTGCGGAGTACATGGAAAAAGAGGGACAGGGCATATTATTCTCCACCCATATCACCTCGGACCTGGACCGGCTTGCGGATCTGCTTATCCTGATCCACAAGGGAAAAATCCTCTTCCAGGAGGACAAGGATCAATTGCTGGAGCGGCACCGGATCGTGAAGGGGGACAGGAAGCTGCTTACAGAGGAAAACCGAAGGCTTTTCCTGCGGCTGACCGAGACTCCCTACGGCTTTACGGGGATCACCTCCCAGGCGGAGGAAGCGGTGCGGTGCTTCCCCCGGGCCGTACTGGAGCGCCCTTCCATTGAGGATATCATGCTTGGAACGATTGGAGGTAAAGAAGAATGCTGTCGCGACTGATTAAAAAAGATTTTTTGATTGTGAAAAAGTATGTACTGCTGATGGCGGCCGTCTGCCTGGGCTTCCCGATCCTGCTGCTTTACCGGGTGCCGGAATACGCCGGGGTCTTGGGCTACGTGATGGTCACTTCGATTTCCGTCTTTCTGCTCCTGATGCAGCTCTCTCTGGAGGAGGGGCTGAGTCCCCGGGCCGCCTCCCTGCTGTGCGCGGCTCCCTACTCCAGAGCCATGCTGGTGATCGCGAGATACTGCTTTCTTTTGTTGATTTTTCTGGGCGCCTCCCTGCTTTTCTGGCTGGAAACTCTGGTATTTCCCGGATTCGGGCCTCTCAGGCCCCAGGTTTTCCTGCCCTCCCTGCTGGCCCTGTCCGTCTTTCTCGGCGTCTATCTGCCGCTCCAATACCGGCTGGGCTTTGAAAAGGCGAGATTTCTGCTGCCGCTGGCCATCCTGGGCGTCTCCTTCCTTTTTCCCCAGCTTCTGAAAATGGGCGCGGGTGATCTTATCTCCCGGCTTTTCACCAGAGGGCAGGCCCTTTTGTCTGTGGGGATACCGCTGGCCAGTGTCTTGATTCTGACGGGCTCCATCCTGACGTCCATACACATTTACCGCCGCAGAGATCTGGCCTAAAATGTGTTAAGAAAGGAGGCACCATGAAAAACGAATCCATTTTTCTTATCTGCCTGGCGGCAGCGGCTCTGATTTTTGCCGCCGTAAATCTGATTCTTGACCGGAAAAGAAAAGGAAGAGCCTGTCATACCATAGGGACAGTCATCTCCTTCTCCACCGTTTCCCCGGAGAGGGTCCAGTCCAAAAATTCCAAGTGGGCCACTGTCTCCTACCGGGCCGGGGGCAAACGCTATACCTCCCGCCGCCGGATCCAGGTCCCAATGACCGCCCGGATCGGCAGTCCCGTGAAGGTATGCTACGACAGGGAGCGGCCGGAAATTCTCTACACCGCCTCCCTGTCCCGCTTTGCCGCGGCCGCCGCTGTGGCCGCCCTGTGTCTGGCGGCGGCATTCCTCCTGTGACGGACGCCCGTATCCCGCCGGAGGCTTCATTGGGCCATGGCCGCCCTCTTTACAGAAACTGCTTCATATCCTGCATGAAGGCCTCCTCGGTGCGCACCAGCTCCCGGGCCAGGGTTTTGCTCTCGGGGGAGGCGGCCTCGTTCTGGTTCAGGGCCTTGCTGATGGACTGGATGCCCATGTTGCAGCCGTCCATCATCAGCATGGAAATCTGACTGTTGTCGTCATTCAGCTTCATTTTCATCTCCGTGGTGATCCAGGACATGGCGGAGGCGGCGGCTCCCGGCTGCTTTGGCTCCTTGCCCTCCTCCTTCAGCATCCCGTCCGCCTGCCGTCCCAGCTGCTGGTGCTTTTCTTTATAATCGTTGATCACATTTTCCATGTGATCCCCCGTAATATATTTTCCCACCTGATCCATACTGCTCACCGCCATCCGGCATCCCTGACTGCACTCCTCCAGCAGCTTCTTTGTAGCTTCTTCCATAATCTGTAATCGCTCCTTTCTTCTGATCTCCCTCCTATTCTTACCAGATTTCAGAAAATCATGCGTTTGCTCAGAGGGATTCTCCCGGATTCCCCTTTCGGAAAAATTCTTTGACGAAACGTGCTTTTCCCTCTATACTGTAAGTATTCCCCGGGCAGCTCCGCTTTCGGGGAAAGAAAATGAATTTACGTTTTTCATCCAGGAGGCTTTATGCGGAATCAAAAAATACAGGATCTGCTCATCCGGGAATCCAGCTATCAAGAAGAGATGCTCCATGTAGTGGAGCCCTATCTGGCCGGGAGAGAGCGAAATTATTATTTAAAAAGCGGTGTGCCGGAGCATCCGGCCCGGCGGGGACTGAACCGCCTGCTCCAGGGCCTTCCGGCGGCCCCTCTGGAGGAGAGGCGCGTCTTCTGTGTCTGCTACCGGGCGGATCAGCCCCGGGGCATCGTATTGATCTCCCACGGCTTTTGTGAGACGGCGGAGAAATATAAGGAGGCGGCCTACTACTTTGTCCGGATGGGCTACCATGTGTTTATCCCGGAGCACTGCGGCCACGGGCGCAGCTACCGCCTCACCAGAGATCTCTCCCTGGTCCATGTGGACCGCTATGAGCGCTACGTGGCGGACCTGCTCCACATCGCGGGGACCATTCACCGCGGCTGTCCCCAGCTGCCCCTCTATCTTTTCGGACACTCCATGGGCGGAGGAATCGCGGCGGCCGCGGCGGCGGCGGACCACCGTCTCTCCCGCCCCTCCCCCCATATCCGAAAGCTGATCCTCAACGCCCCCATGATCCGCCCCTCCACCGGAAATCTGCCCTGGCGGACCGCCCGGGCCATCGCTAGGGCCTGCTGCCGCTACGGTAAGGGAAAGAGCTATATTCCCGGCCATCACCCCTACCAGGGGACTGGCGCCAGATCGGCTGCCCGGTGGCCCTCTT
>CAZGRM010000110.1:0-11302 GCA_964528295.1 uncultured Lachnospiraceae bacterium | reverse complement strand
CCTGCCCGGAGGAGGTGAGAATGGCTCCCACACCGCCCTCCATGTCCGCGATCTTCGCCGCCACCGCGTCGTTGGTGGGATTTTGCAGCCGGGTATAAAAATATCCCTCCTCCTCCAGATCGAACAGCTTCCCCATCTGATCTGTGGTATCATACTTAAAGGTGGTACTCTGGTAAATCGGCAGCATCCGGGGCTCCCCCTTTTTGGGCTGCCAGCCGGACTGGATACATTTCGTCTCAATCTGGTAATTGCTCATTTCGTTTCCTCCTGTCATACATCGCCCCCCGCGTTCGCTTGGGCGCTTCGACTCCGCCCTTCTTTACATGGCAGGCCTGTTATTCATAAATTCTATACCTTAAAGCCTTTATTGACAATCCCCGATTTTCCTTTTCAAACACGCTCCAAAGCGCGAAATGGCAATTCCCCTCCCCAGAGAGCTCTTATCCCCCGGAGCACACCGGCCCCATACAGCGAAGCTGACAAATACCAATAAACTGGCCCGCCAGGGCGGCGGCGGACCAGTTTTCTCTCAGACAATCGCTCCAAAGGCAATATTTCTGACTCTGTGGTGCACATACTGCTCCATGTTCGGCACGCTGTTGTGCATATACACTACGCTGACGCGCTCTGCCGGATCGATCGCCACATAGGTCCCCATCACGCCGGTCCAGCCAAATTCCCCGACGGATGTATTGCCAGTGGCTCTCCGGTCATCCATCCTGGTACGGACTCCCAACCCATAGCCATAGCCATCCAGGTAGGAACAGGAGAAATCCTTCCTCTGCGCCTCTCCCAGTTGATTAGTTCTCATCACATCAATAGTCTTTCTTCCGAGGATCCGCTGCCCTTCCCAGACACCGCCGCAGGCCAGCATCTGGGAGAATTTCAGATAATCCGGCACGGTGGAAAAAAGACCCGCGCCGCCCGCCTCATATTTTGCGTCCTCCTCAAACCGCTCATCAAACATGGCCGTCGTGGGAGTCCGCTTCCCCTCCTCCAGGAGATAGGGGGGCACCAGCCGTTCCCGGATATCTCCAAAGTAATGGTAGCCGGTGCTGGTCATTCCCAGGGGATCAAACAGCTCCTTTTTCAGGAATTCACTGACCTTCATCCCGGAGGTTACCTCGATCAGCCCCGCCACCAGCTCATGGCCGAAGCCATAACACCAATGCTCTCCCGGGTCAAACATCACTGGCACCTGGGCCATGGCCCGGATATCCTGCCGCAGGGTATAATCCCCCACCTCCCGGGCCAGCTCCCGGCGTACCTCCTCCATCCTCTGATGGGTGTACTCCGGGCCGCCGTAACCGATGCCCATTGACATAGAAAAGCAGTCCCGCACCTCAATGGGCCTTTTCACCGGGCGAATCCGTACGCCTCCGTCCTCCCTCTTTTCCGCCACCATGGTATTCCTCCACTCGGGAAAATACTCATAAATCGGATCATTCAGCAAAAATTTTCCCCGCTCATACAGCATCATTGCCGCCGTGCAGATCACCACCTTCGTGGACGAAAACTGGCGGTATACGCTGTTTCTGTCGATCTTTTTCTTCTGCTCCAGATTCCCGTATCCAAAATAATTCTCATACAGGATTTCGCCGTCTCTGGCCACGGCACAGCCGCAGCCCGCAGGGCCTCTTTTTACCAATTCCCCCAAAAACTCATCCATCGCTTTAAAACTTCCCATACACAGCTCCTTTCCATCACCAGACAAAGGCCGCCGCCGGCCTCCGTTTCACTATGCCCCCGGCTCATCCGGTTATACGGGCGCGTTCCCTCATTCAACATAAGATGTTTCTATTATAAATAAAATCCGGCAAAAAAACAAATAAAAAGGCCTTCTCTTCCTCCCAAGGATGAAAAAGAAGGCTTTTCTATTTTTTAACACCAGAACACCGGCATGGCCCGGCCGCCGCAGCAGCAGCTGCAAATCATATTGGCGATACACAGCTTCATGCACCAGTCGCCCTCGCCGGAGAAGGGGTTTCCGTAGGCCTCGCCCATGGTTTGATACCACTGGCCGCCGTTCTCCAGCTGCTGCTGGAACTGGCGGTACACCATATTGTTAGGCTCCAGCTCCACGGCCCGCTGGGCGTGCTGCTTCGCCAAAATATTGTTGCCCTGGCCGGAATTGGCCATGGCGCTGAGATAATACCAGCGGGCATTTCGCTGGTCAATCTCGGACAGCACATGGAGGGCCTCCTCAAAATGACGGTTTCGGATATAATTCTCCGCCGCCTGAAGCCGTACATCTCCGTCGGACCAGGAGCCGCCGCTTGATCCGCCCTGCTGGCCGCCGTAACCGCCGAAGCCCCCGAAACCGCCATAGCCTCCGAAGCCGCCATAGCCTCCGGAACCGCCGTAGCCGCTGCCGGAACCACTGCCGTAGGAGGCGCCGCTGCCGCCGTGCTCCCGCATATTCATAATCTGCTGATATGCGGCCTGAATCTCCTTAAATTTTTCCTCCGCCTCCGCCTTATTCGGATTATTGACATTCGCGTCCGGGTGATACTTTCTGCTGAGCCGCCGATAGGCCTTTTTGATCTCCTCCTCGGTGGCGTTTTCCGGTACTCCCAATATCTCATATGGATTTTTCATAAATTCCCTACCTCTATTTCAGCAGCGCCCGAAACACCCGCGCATCGTCGCCGGACCGCTACTGCCTTTTCTTCTCCTCCTGCCGCGCCTTATCCCTGACCAGAATATACCGGCTCCAGACACCGGAATACAGGATATTGCGGAGGATCCCCGCATATTGAATCACCGGAAGCCGCTCAAAGGAGCGGGACGCCTCCGCCATCATCGCCGTAAGGATCTCCCTGGTCCGGGGCTCTCTCTCCTCGCTCCACACATCGCCCTGGTCGGAAAACAGATTAAAATTTCCTTTTTTCTTATCCCGCCGTACATCCTCCAGCGCGTCCATCAAATAGATAAACTTCCCCAGATAGAAGCCCATGGCCCTCAGCTCGTCCTGCCATTCGTCCTCCTTCCAGACGAAGATCTCCGCCAGGAAACGCCCGGTCAGTCCGGCCACATAATCCAGATCTTTTCTCTGCTGTCTCTCCGCCTCTCCCAGCAGCCGGATATTCTCCTCCACCGCCCTGGCCTGCCGGGGATACTCCCGGCGAAGCGTGCGGTAATCGGACCGAAGGCGTCCGGCGGCCGCCCGGCTTATCACCTTCCGCTCATCCTTCCAGTCATCTACCAGCTTCTGGTAGGACAGCAGCACACACATATCCGCCGCATAGTCCACCGCCTGGCTGCTGACCGCCCGATGCTTTCTGGCCGGATGGGGCAGGCACCGGTGCTCCCCGGTCTTTGTCTCCGGCTCGTACAGGCCGGTGAGCAGAATCGCAAGAAAGGTCAGGTCATAGTTTAACATCATCTGGGCGGTCCGTCCATACCTCTTGTGAAGATTTTCACATAAACCGCAGTAAAAGCTTCGGTACTCCGTAAACTCTCTTAATTTGAGCTCCTGCTCATTTACATAAATATATCCAAACATGGTCAGCTTCTCTTCTCAAACTCGTGCCTGCACTTGGGGCAGGTGATACAAATCTTGCCTTTTCCTCTGGGAATCCGAATCTTCTGACCGCAGGAGGGACACTTATAAATATGAAAATCCTTGCTCTCCTTCGCCCGCCTGCCTGTCTTTCGGAAAAAGCCCTTGATCCGGTCCACATAGCCCAAGTACTTCACATTCTCCTGGCAGCGCTTCGTAATATTCCTGGAAAGCATCCTCCAGTAGCAGAGCACCAGCAGCACCAGCGCCAGGACATAAATAAACTGCTGGCCCGTAAACAGGTTTACCACCAGCAGCACCAGGCATACCGCCAGCATAAACTTTGACAGATCATCCGTGCCGTACCGCCCCCGCATGAACTCCTCTATTCGTCTTCTCATTTGAATCCCTCACATTCCTTCCGCATTTTATATAGAAAAACTCTACCTCCAAATGCTCCGAATGTCAATGGAGCCGCCCGGAAATTCAGAGAAATTTTAGATATCTTATGTTTCGTTTAGTTTTCCACCAGAGGAAAGGTGAGGGTCACCTGAAATACATCCCCCTCCACAGAAAGCAGAAATTCCCCGCCCTGCAGCCGGGTGAGATTCTGGGCAATGGACAGGCCCAGGCCGCTGCCCTCGGTGTTGCGGCTCTTATCTCCCCGGACAAACCGGCCCGTCAGCTCCTCGGCTCCGATGGTCAGCCGCTCCCGGCAGATATTTTTCAGAGTGATCACCGCCTGGTCCTCCTCCCGGCTCAGGGCAAAGTCCACCTGGGTCCCCTCCAGAGCGTACTTATCAATATTCCCCAGCAGGTTCTCCAGCACCCGCCAGAACTGCCGCCCGTCCGCCATGACACAGAGAGGCTCCCCGATAAAATCCAGGGCAAGGGTCAGTCCCTTTTCCTCCAGCCGCTCCTCAAACTCTCCGCAGGCCTGACGCAGCATACTCTGGAGCTGGATCTTCATCATATTGAGCTCGATGTTGCCGGAGCTGATCTTGCTGGCCTCCACCAGGTCCTCGGTGAGCTGGCGGAGCCTCTGGGACTTCTGATCCAGCACCTCAATGTAGTACCGCACCCGCTCGTCCTCCAGATTCTCCCGCTTCAGAAGATCCACGTAGTTCACGATGGAGGTGAGGGGCGTCTTGATATCGTGGGAGACATTGGTGATCAGCTCCGCCTTCAGCCGCTCGTTTTTCACGATGGCATCCACCGCCTCCTGCAGTCCGTCCCCCATCTCGTTTACGGCCCTGGCCATCTCGTAGGCCTCGCCCTGGAGGGCTGTCACGTCGATCCGGTATCCCAGGTCTCCCTTGGAGATCTGGTGAATCCCGTCAAACACGCTCTGCTTTCCCGTCATATCCCGCAGCAGATACAGAAGCACCGCCAGGTCCAGCATCAGCACCAGAAAGATTCCCACCCGTCCAAAGAGCAGGAGCGCAAAATTCAGCACAAAGAACACGAGGTAGAAGACCAGCAATCGTCCGGAGGCAGTCCGGGCGGCGGTCACCTTTTTCCAAGTGTGAACCAGCATCCGGCAAATGCTGTCCTGCCAAAGAGAGCCGGACCGCAGCCGTCTCATCAGGCTGGCGGCCGCCGTCAGCACCAGCGCCCAGACTCCCGCGGCCAGCAGGGATACCGCCCACCGGTCCCCGTCCATCAGGCTCTCCGGCCCCGGTACCCCGGAAAAGACCAGAAGGATGAGCACCGCCAGCACCAGGCAGAGGCAGGCGCTCAGCTCTGTGGGGATCCGGTCTATCCCGTAGAGGCGGGGCGCGATCTTCCCGTCCTCCCAGCCCGCCCCCGCCAGAGTGAGACCAAAGCCAGCCGCCAGCACCGCCGCGCTGAAGGCCCCCGCCAGGAGGGAAGCCCAGACGATCCCCTCTCTCCGGTTGAAAAACTCCAGATTGGCCTGCAGCGCGTCGCTGACCGGGTAGGAGGTATCCACGCCCAGCAGCACCCGCTCATTTGTGTCCACAAAGAGCTCATCCATGAACCACTCGTTGGCGTCCTCGTTCATCACGTTGTCCTGATTCACCACCACGATATTGAAGCTCCGCTCCCCCTCGTAGAGAGGGGAATACTCCGAGTTCTCCAGAAGCTCCGCCGCCTGCTCATAGCTCGCCGCCCCGGAATTGGTAAACAGAGTCCCCTCCGTCACGTCCTCGATGCAGTACCACAGATTGCAGGGGGCCTGGCTGGACCAGCTCTCATCCTGTACCTGGACGTACTCCTGATACCGCTCATAAATGTCCGCGCACACCTGATCCAGTCTCATATACATATTCAGCACGAAGCCCGCCGGATCCGAATACCACCTGGAGCACTCGCTAAGAGAGATCCCCGTCACCGGCATCACCGTCTCCAGCTCCCCGGACTGGCCGTCCAGCAGCTCCCCCGCCTTCTGCTGGCTGTTCTCCTTCATCGCGGCCTCGATGGCGCTGTGGAGCTTTTCCCGGCCCCCATTTTCGCAGAAGTCCAGCAGATCCCTCAGCAGGTAGGTGGTATTCATATCCTGCACCCCGATACCGCTTCTGGCGCCGCCGCCGTAGGACTGGATATCCACCTGGGCATCCTCGAAAAACACCCCATCCACCTCAAAAAGGGCAGTATTCTCCTGCCCCCGGATCTTGTGCTTTAATATCTCGTCCACCTGACGGAAAAACAGGTCCGTCTCCTCATAGCTCTTGGACATCTCTCTCAGGCTGTAGGAATCCTCCATCCAGAAGCCAACGCTCAGGAGACAGTAAGCCAGAATCCCCGCCGCCAAAAGCTGCAAAAGGATAAACAGCAGCTTATATTTCTTCTTATAAATCAGGTTTCCCAAACTCATCATCTACAGCTTTTCCACCTTGTAGCCGACCCCCCAGATCACCTTCAGATATTTGGGATTTTTGGGATCGATCTCTATTTTCTCCCGGATGTGCCGGATATGTACCGTCACCGTGTTGTCCGCACCGTAGGCCTCCTCCTTCCAGATCTGCTCATAGATCTGATCAATGGAAAACACCTTGCCCTTATTCTGCACCAGAAACAGCAAAATGCTGTACTCGATCCTGGTAAGCTTCACCGGCTCCCCGTCCACCGTGACCTCCTTGCGGTCATCATTGATCCTCAGGCCTCCCGTGGTGTAGATCTGCTCCGCCTCCTGATCCGCCACCGTGCCGAAATTCGTATAGCGGCGGATCTGGGATTTCACCCGGGCCAGAAGCTCCAGGGGATTGAAGGGCTTCGCCACATAGTCGTCCGCCCCCAGATTCAGCCCCAGCACCTTGTCCGTATCCTGGGTCTTGGCGGACAGCACGATGATAGGCACGCCGCTTTTCTCCCGGATCTTCATCATGGCATGAATCCCGTCCATCCTGGGCATCATCACATCCAAAATCAGCAGGTGCACCTCCTCCTTCCCCAAAATCTCCAGGGCCTGCACCCCGTCGTAGGCCTTCAGCACCCGGTAGCCCTCCTGACTCAGATAAATCTCTATGGCATCCACAATCTCTTTTTCGTCGTCACATACTAATATGGTATACATAACCGCTTCCCCTTTCCCGCGTCCGGCGAACGAAAAGCCAGCTCCTGTCCCCAGAAGGCTGCCGCCAGGCGCACGCATCTGTGTTTTATTGTAACAGGAGCTGGTTAATATCATGTCAAAAAATTATTAATTTTTTCTTATTTTGCCTGGATCACGTGCATCATATTTGTCATGGCTCCCTTGCCCTTGACGATATTGGTGGCGGGATCGCCGGCGGTGAAGACCACCATGTCCCCCTCCTTTACGTAACCCTCCCGCTTCACCACATACATGGCGTGGGAAATAATATGCTCGGTGGTGTCCTCCTCGTAGCCCTTCAGAGGCGTCACTCCCCAGTAAATCTGCATCTTCCGCTGGGCCCACTCGTTGGGGGTCACGGCAAAAATGGGGATCAGGGACCGGAAGTTGGACATGAGGCGGGCCGTCTGTCCCGACATGGTGGGGGTCACAATGCAGTCCGCCTGGACATTTAAGGCCGTCTGAACCGCGGCCACGCCCACGGCGTTGGATACGTTGGCGTCACCCCGGAGGGAACGGTAATCCGGCAGGCTGCCATTGTTTAAGTACTGCTCCGTGGTCTCGGCGATCTGCACCATCATCTTCAGAGCCTCCACCGGATACTTGCCCATGGCGGTCTCCCCGGAAAGCATGATGGCGTCGGTGCCCTCCCGGATGGCGTTGGCCACATCCGTCACCTCGGCTCTGGTGGGGCGGGGATTGCGGATCATGGAATCCAGCATCTGGGTGGCGATGATCACCGGCTTATATTTCTGGTTGCACTTCTGCACGATGGTTCTCTGTACTTGGGGCACGTCATAGGCGGGGATCTCCACACCCATGTCGCCTCTGGCCACCATGATGCCGTCGGCCGCGTTGATAATCCGGTCGATGTTTTTGATTCCCTCGCCGTTCTCGATCTTGGCGATGATATCGATGTGCTCCGCGTGGTGCTCCTTCAAAATGCCCCGGATCTCCTTCACCGCGTCCGCGTCCCGCACAAAAGAAGCGGCGATAAAGTCAATGCCCTGCTGGATCCCGAAAATGATGTCATCCCTGTCCTTCTCCGTGATGGCGGGAAGATTTACCTTTACATTGGGAACGTTGATACCTTTTCTCTGGCCCAGGTCGCCTCCGTTTTTGATCGTACAGACGATATCCTCCCCCCGGATCTCCTTCACGGCCAGACCGATGAGGCCGTCGTCAATGAGAATCGTGTCGCCCTCCTTCACATCCCGGGCCAGCTGGGGATAGGTCTGGTACACGATTTTTTCATTTCCCTCGATCTCCCGGGTGGTCAGAGTAAATTCCTCCCCCTCCCGCAGCGTCACCTTTCCGCCTCCCTCCAGGAGACCGGTACGGATCTCCGGGCCTTTGGTGTCCAGCAGGATGGCAATGGGCTTTCTCACTTCCCTGCGCACACTTTTCAGCATGTCGAACCGGGCCTTCTGCTCCTCATGGGTGCCATGGGAGAAATTAAATCTGGCAATGTCCATTCCATTTTCCGCCAACGCCTTCAGCGTCTCGCGATTATCCGCGTTTGGTCCTAACGTACAGATAATTTTCGTCTTTTTCACTCTGGTATGCCTCCTGTTCCCAAAATGGCTTTCTCTCTGAAGCCATTCCTCATATTGATACAAACATTTTCCGAGCCCTTCCGCTCCAGACTCTTTCTAAATGATTTTAGCATATTCTCCCATGTTATGAAACAACTTTTTGAAAGCTTTGCCATTTTTTAACAGATTTTACCGGTCCAGATCAATCTGATCCCCGGACATTCGCAGAATATCCCGGATCTCCTCCACCGGCATCTCCAGATAGGCCGACAGCTCCTCCACGGAAACCTTGTGCTCCAGCTCCTCCTCCAGATTTTTCACCGCCTCATTCAGGTGGTTTACCCGGCCGGCGATGCCCTCGCCTCCCTGGCGCTCCCTCCGGTTCCGGCCGATGGCCTCCTCCATGGCGGAGCTGACCCCATTGATGAGTCCGGCCCGGCAGGCGGCCACGCTGTCATATCCCGTCAGAGCTTCCATGGCGGTCAAAAGCCCCAGGTTTCCCTCCTGAATCAGATCCTCCGCCAAAATGTCCTCCCCCTGATACTCCTCCGCGATCTCGCAGATCAGCGGGAGATACCACTCGATCAGCCGGTCTCTGGCCCCCGGCTCCCCCTTCATGGCGGCGGCAAACAGCTCCTGCTCCTCTCCCTTGGCTCCTCCGTCCAGCCTTCCCAGCTCCTCCAGATAGAGGGCCAGGCTGCGGCCTTCCGTCTCCGCGGCGGCCTCCGCCGCCTCCTCCCCATCCTCCGCCACCCGGATGTTCTGGCTGCCCAGGTAGTCGTAGATCATCTGAAAATGCTCCTCCTCCAAGGGCAGCTCCTTGAGATAGCTCCTGACCTCCTCCTTCGTGATGATTCCTCCCGCCGCGTCGGCGGCCTCCTTTATTACCGAGAGACTTTCCCGGAAAATAATTCTGTTTTCCATGGCTTTACTCCTTATCCCCACTTTCTGTCAGCGCCTCAATGGCCGCCTCCAGCACAGGATCCCCCTCTTCCGTATCCTTTGGCGTCTCCACCTCAATGTCCGGAGTGATCCCGTTGCCGTTGATGTCCTGCCCCAGGGGCGTATAATATTTTTCTACTGTCATTTTAAAGGCGGAGCCGTCGGAGAGTGTGAAGGTGTTCTGGACCACTCCCTTTCCGTAGGTGGTGGTACCCACGATGGGCCCCACCTGGTAGTCCTGGATGGCTCCGGCAAAGATCTCGGAGGCGCTGGCGGAACCGCCGTCCACCAGCACGGCGATCTCACAGTCCAGCGAACGCTTCCGGTCCGAATAGTATTCCTGCCGTTTTCCCTCCCGATCCTCGGTGTACACCAGCAGGCTCTCCGGCAGGACCTCATCCAGAATATCGCAGACGGAGGAGAGAAGTCCTCCCGGATTTCCCCTCAGATCCACAATCAGCTTTTCCATGCCCTCCGCCCTCAGAGCCTCCGCCGCCTCCGTGAACTGGGTCACGGCGCTCTCGGTGAACTCGGTGAGCCGGATATAACCGATCCCCTCCGCCGCCATCTCACTGCTCACCGCCGGCACCTCCACGGCGCCGCAGACGACGGACAGCTCCAGCTCCTCCTCTGTGGAGGGACGGTAAACCTTCAGTGTGAAGGCGTCCTCCTTCCCCTTGATCAGTGTCACCGCGTCATTGAGCTCCAGCCCCTCCAGGCTGGTGTCGTCCAGCGCCAGCAGCACATCCTCCGGCAGCAGCCCTGCGGTATCGGCAGGTCCTCCGGCATACACCTCATCCACCAGAATCTTCCCCGTCTCCAGCTCCTCCCGGAGCACGGCGCCGATGCCCGTGTACTGGCCCCGGCTGGAGTCCATGACATAGGACAGCTCCTCTGCCGTATAATAGTTGGCGTACACGTCATCCAAACCGGCGGCCACTCCCTTAAAGAGATAGGCGGACAAGAGCTCCCCGTCCACCTCCTCCAGATAATTGTTTTCGATCAGATACTGGATCTCGTTTAATTTATAGAGAGTATTTCCATCGGTCAGCACCTCGGCCCCGGCGTTCTCCTTTGTCCCTCCGCCAAGAGATCCCAGCAGCCCGAACTGGGCCGCCTTCCAGCCCAGGCAAAATAGTAAGAAGCAAAGAAGAGAGGCTCCCACTCCCGCCAGAAATCCGGCAAAAAATTGTCCGGACCTCCCTTTTCCATCCGGTGTTTCTTCCTCCGGGGCTTTCTCATCCGCTCTTTCCCCGTCCGGCCCCTTTTCATCCGGCGTCTCTTCCTCCGCCATCCTTTCATCGAACCCTTTCTCATCAGACACCGCGGCCTGCTCTTCCCTTCCGGTCTCCGGCAAATTCTCCATCCGGATGCCTCCTTTTCCCGTTTTCTATTATTTTTATTTACATAAGAAATTACTTTTATTCTACTCTAATATAATTCCCACTGATTTGCAAGACAAAAATGCCCCGCGTCCATCTGTACGCCGGGGCATTTTTTAGAAGAAAGAAAGGGAGGACGCCAGATCTCTTTTTGAGTCTGGCTGTATTATGAAAAAGTTTCGAAATAAAACTGGCTGTCATTTGTATGGTCTTAGTATAAAAGACAGACGTGAAGAAAACATGATACGTTCTTGAAAAAATCTTGAATGATAAATGAATAATTTGTAAACAAAGGGCTCCCGCCTCCTCCTGTCCCGGGTAAGGGAGTCGTGATGGAGCTGAAAATCGACTTAGTAATTTTTCACAATAATGATTGATTTTTTTTAAC
>CAZGRM010000109.1:0-11307 GCA_964528295.1 uncultured Lachnospiraceae bacterium | reverse complement strand
GGGGGACAGGATCCTCCTCTGTTCGGACGGATTGACCAACATGGTGGAGGATCAGGATATCCTTCACATTGTAAAGAAATGCGGCTCGCCCAAGGAGGCGGCCCAGCGGCTCGTCACCGAGGCGAACCGGAACGGGGGAAAAGATAATATTTCAGTAGTACTGGCTGAGATTTAAGATATGGGGAAAGAATATGCTGAAAGTCGGAATGTTTATACAGAACAGATATGAAATAATATCCAGAATCGGCTCCGGCGGAATGGCGGATGTGTACAAGGCGAAGGATCACAAGCTGAACCGTTTCGTGGCCGTGAAGGTGATGAAGAAGGAGTTCCGGGATGATAAGGTGTTTATCTCCAAGTTCCGGGTGGAGGCCCAGTCCGCGGCGGGACTGGCCCATGCGAATATTGTAAATATCTATGACGTGGGGGAGGAGGCCGGCATCTATTACATTGTGATGGAGCTGGTGGAAGGGATCACCCTCAAGGAATATATAAAGAATAAGGGCAGGCTGTCGGTGCGGGAGGCCACCAGCATCGCTCTGCAGATTTCCGCGGGCCTGGAGGCGGCCCACAACAACGGAATCATTCACCGGGACATCAAGCCCCAGAACATTATTATTTCCACGGACGGGAGAGCGAAGGTGGCGGATTTCGGCATCGCCCGGGCCTCCTCCGCGAACACCATCAATTCCAATGTGATGGGCTCCGTCCACTACAGCTCCCCGGAGCAGTCCAGGGGCGGCTACAGCGATGAAAAGAGTGACATTTACTCCCTTGGCATCACCATGTATGAGATGCTGACGGGGCAGGTGCCCTTTGACGGGGATACGGCGGTGGCGGTGGCCATCAAGCATCTCCAGGAGGAGGTGCGGGGGCCCAAGGAGCTGGTGCCGGAGATTCCAAACAGCACCAACGAGATCGTGCTGAAATGCACCCGGAAAAGCCCGGACCGGCGCTACCCCAATATGACGGAGGTGATCCGGGACCTGAGGGAATCCCTGGTGAATCCCGACGGAAATTTTGTGACACTTCAGACCGAGGACAACACCTCCCGGACCATTGTCATGTCCAAGGAGGATATCAATAAACTGAACGCGGAGCAGCGGAACATGCCGGCCTACGATGAGTCGCTGGATGTGGGCGCCGCGGCGGGGCTCCATGATCAGGAGAGCCAGGGCGGACAGAACCGGGCCTACCAGCCGGGCAGCTATTACCACAAGAGCGGCTACCAGGAGGTGACGCCGGGGGGACGGCAGGAGCCCTATGACGGGAGCCGCTGGAATCCCGATTATGAGGAGGAGAAGGAGTACGATCCCTACTATGACGCCTACGACGACCCGGAGGATTACGCCATCGGCGGGGGAGATTACCGCCTGGAGGACAGCTTTGCCCCGAAGAAGCGTCTGGCGGAGGACTCGGACGGGGAGGTGGGATTGAACCCGAAGCTGGAGAAGGCGGTGACCATCGGCGGGATTATCGTGGCGGTGATCATCGGCTGTGTGTTCCTGGCCCTGGTGGCCAACGCCTTTGGCCTCTTCAATTTCGGCCGGAGGACCCAGAAGGCGCAGCAGTCCCAGACCGAGCGGCAGGAGTCGGAGTCGGAGACCAATATCAAGCAGGTGTCGGTGCCGGAGATCCGGGGCCTTTCCGAGGAGGACGCGAAGAAGCTGCTGGAGAGCTACGGTCTGACCGGCACAAAGAAGGGGGAGGCGGAGGCCACCGGCTATACGGCGGGCCAGATCTGCTCCCAGTCCCCGGAGAAGGGCGAGATGGTGGAGCGGGGCAGCGCCGTGGAGTATGAGGTGGTGCCTGCCGGGGAGGGGCTGACCCTCTCGGATATGTCGAATATTGATCAAAATACGGCTCAGGCCTACCTGCTGACCCAGGGGCTTCAGTGCGTCATTGACAATACGAAATACAGCGATACGGTGGCCGCGGGGTACGTGATCTCCACCACGCCGGCGGCGGGAGCCGCGGTGGAGCCGGGGGACACGGTGACCCTGTACGTGAGCCAGGGCCCGGAGACGGAGGCGGAGTACGTGACCATGCGGGACCTGTACTACTACACGCCGGAGGTGGCCCAGGAGGCGGCGGAGCTGATGGGGATCAACGCGGTCTTTGAGTATGTGGCCAGCAGCACGGACACGCCGGGCTTTATCATCAGCCAGAGCGTGGAGGCGGGCAGCCAGGTGGCCAAGGGCACCACGGTGGTCTTTAAGGTGTGCAGCGGCTCCGACGGCAGCGCGGTTTCGTCGGACAGCGGCACCTGGACCTGCAACGCCAGCATCGAGGAGCCGGAGGGCTACGGCGGGGAAAAGGTGCGGATCACGCTGGCCCAGAGCGCCGGTGAGACCACGATCTATGAGGGAGCCGTCACCTTCCCCTATGTGCTGAAGGTGCAGGGCGCTCCCGGGGAGACCACGGGGACGGCCTATGTGTATCTGCTGGACGCGGCGGGAAATGTGACTTCGAAGTATGAGTATCCGGGGATCAATTTCTCCCAGAAGAATTGATCTTTCGGGAATCCAATGTGAGGGATCGATGCGGGGAAAAATTATCAGAGGCGTGGGCGGGTTTTATTATGTCCACGCAAAGGACGGAGAAATATATGAGTGCCGGGCCAAGGGAATTTTCAGGAAGGAAAAGGTGAAGCCCCTGGTGGGGGACAATGTGGAAATTTCTCTGGTGGAGGACTCCGAGAAGCTGACGGGAAATGTGGACCGGATCCTGCCAAGGAAAAATGTGCTGATCCGCCCGGCGGCGGCCAATGTGGACCAGGCGCTGGTGGTATTCGCGGTGACCAGCCCGGAGCCAAACCTGAATCTGCTGGACCGCTTTCTCATTTCCATGGAGCAGCAAAAGATCCCGGTGATCATCTGCTTTAACAAGACCGATCTGGCCGGGGAGGGCAGGACGGAGGAGCTGCTGGAGATCTATCGGGGCTCCGGGTGCCGGGTGTGCGGAATCAGCGTGGAGAAAAACCAGGGGATCCATGAGGTGCGGCAGCTTCTGGAGGGGAAGACCACCGTGGTGGCGGGACCTTCCGGCGTGGGAAAATCCTCTCTGACCAATGCCTTACAGCCGGAGGCCCGGATGGAGGTGGGGGAGGTCAGCCGGAAGATCGACCGGGGCCGCCATACCACCAGGCACACGGAGCTGATCGTGCTGTGGGGGGATACGTATTTCCTGGATACGCCGGGGTTCAGCTCCCTGTATCTGACAGGGATCTCCAGCCAGGAGCTGTGGCGTTACTTTCACGAGTTTCGAAGGTATGAGCCCTACTGCCGCTTTCAGGGCTGTATGCATGCCAGTGAGCCGGACTGCGGGGTGAAGGAGGCCCTGGAGGCCGGGGAGATCAGCAGGGTTCGATACGAAAATTACCTTCAGCTTCTGGAGGAGCTGAAGAGCGCAAAAAAATATTAGAGTGTACCGCGCCCATCCGGCGGCTTCCTTTTGCGGGGACAAAGGGGGACCCTGGGCGGGCAGCGTTTTTAGGAGAAAGGGGAAGAATCATGGAGAGAAAAAATATTCTGGCGCCGTCTATTTTGTCGGCGGATTTCAATCGCCTGGGGGAGGATATCAGACGGGTGACCGGGGCGGGGGCCCAGTATTTGCACATTGATGTGATGGACGGCATGTTCGTGCCCAGCGTTTCCTTCGGAATGCCGGTGATCGCCTCCATCCGAAAGGAGACGGACTGCTTTTTTGACGTGCATCTGATGATGGAGAAGCCGGAGCGGTACATCGACGCTTTCGCGGACTGCGGGGCGGACAGCATCACGGTTCACGCGGAGGCCTCCACCCATCTCCACCGCACGATCCAGAGCATCAAGGCCAGAGACATCAAGGCCGCGGTGGCGCTGAATCCGGCCACCTCCCTCTCCGCACTGGATTATGTGCTGGAGGAGCTGGACATGGTGCTGCTGATGACGGTAAACCCCGGCTTCGGCGGCCAGAGCTACATCCCCCAGATGACAGAAAAAATCCGCAGCCTTCGCCAGAGAGCCAACGCCCTGGGGCTTCCCCTGGACATCGAGGTGGACGGAGGAGTCAATGCTCAGACCGTCCGCACCGTCCTGGAAGCCGGAGCCAACGTGCTGGTGGCCGGCTCCGCCGTGTTTGGAGGAGATATGGAAGAAAAAGTGCGGCGGTTCCTGAAGGTAATGGAGGAGTACCCGGAATATTAAAACCAGGGAACGCATCCCGGGTTTTAACCGGGAGAAGAGGTTTCAGGGCGGCCAGGGAATCGGTCCGGATGCTTTAGAGAGGAGCGCGGGGGTTCATGGGAATGTATTTGAACATTGGAAACGCGGGATTTCAGTCCATTCGAAAGGGACTTTATGTAGATAAGTCCGGCTTGATTTCTTTTATGAATGGTACGCTTGGAACAAAGGATAAGCTGACATGCGTCAGCAGGCCGAGAAGATTTGGTAAATCCTTCGCGACGCAGATGCTGTGTGCGTACTACGATAAAAGCTGTGATTCCAGGGCGCTATTCTGCGATTTAAAAATTGCGGAGGATGCGGAATATGAAAAATTCCTGAATAAATATGATGTGATTTATCTGGACATTACCTGGTTTATTTCAACAGAAAAAAATGTGCGGAATACGGTTTCTTATCTCCAGGAGCAGGTGATAGAGGAGCTATGCGGCATCTATACCTTTGCGGATAAAGAGAGGTCCCTGCCGGTGGCGCTTGCAAAAATCGCGGAAGTGACGGGCCGCAAGTTTATCATTATTATTGATGAATGGGATGCCCTGTTCAGGGAGGCGAAGGAGGATACCGGTCTGCAAAAGGAGTATCTTCAGCTGCTTCGGGGGTTATTTAAGAGCAGCTTGACGGACAAGATGATAGAAGCTGCCTATATGACAGGAATTCTGCCCATTAAAAAGTATGGGACACAGTCGGCATTGACCGATTTCAGAGAATACACAATGCTCCAGCCCAAGAAGCTGGCCGAGTATGTGGGATTTACAGAAGCGGAAGTGAAAAAGCTTTGCCGGGAGTATAAGATAGACTTTGATGACGCAAAAAGGTGGTATGACGGCTACTCTTTCAGCAGAATGAAGTCCGTGTACAGTCCAAATTCTGTTATTCAGGCCATCAGCAACGAGGAATTTGGCGATTATTGGACGGAAACAGAAACGTATGAGTCTTTGAAATTTTATATTAGCTTAAATGAGGATGGCTTAAAGGACTCGATTATATCTATGCTGGGGGGAGCGAGGAGCAAAATCAATACCAGGACGTTTCAGAATGATATGTCAAATATAAAAAGTAAAGATGATGTTTTGACGCTCCTTGTTCATTTAGGGTATCTTGCCTTTGATTCCGCAAAGAAAGAGGTATATATTCCGAATCAGGAGGTGGCGGATGAATTTAAAAATGCGGTAGAATACAGCGGATGGAGCGGAATTTCCGGGGCATTGCGGGCCTCGGAGGATTTATTGGAGGCCACACTGCGGCAGGACGGGGAGACGGTGGCGAGAGGAATTGACGAAATCCATATGGCAAATACGGCGGTGCTTGCTTACAATAACGAAAATGCTCTCAGCTGTGTCATTACGATTGCCTATTATGCCGCACGGAAGGATTATATATTGATCAGGGAATTGCCGGCAGGCAGGGGATTTGCGGATATTGCTTTTTTGCCGGGAAAACATACGGATAAGCCGGCGCTGATCGTGGAGCTGAAATGGGATCAATCGGCGGAGGGCGCTATAAGGCAAATCAGGGAAAAAAGGTACGCCGGAGTGTTGGAGCAATATGCGGAAAATCTTTTGCTGGTCGGAATCAATTATAATAAAAAAGATAAAAAGCATGAGTGTGTGATAGAAAAATATTTGAAAAATTAGAATGCTGGAAGGAGAGAGCCATGACCCTCAGAAGAAAGGAAGCGTTTGTGGGAATGCTGCTTGTCCTGCCTTTTCTGGCGGGCTTTCTGTTGTTTTATATCATTCCCTTCGGGATCAGTGTGTTTTATTCCTTTACCCAGGGCATCGGGGGGACGAGCTTTGTGGGGCTAAAAAATTACCGGGATCTGTTCGGAAGCTATGCGTTCCGGCTGGCTGCCGCCAATACCTTCCGGTTCGTGGGGCTTGGCATTCCGCTGATTATCTTTTTTTCTCTGGGGCTTTCCCTGATCATCTTCGGGAGCGCGGGACACACAAAGATTTTTCAGTCGGTTTTTCTGTATCCCATGGTGATCCCCATCGGCTCTGTGGTGATGTTTTTTCAGGTGATGCTGTCGGAATACGGCGTGGCGAACCGCGTCCTTTACCAGCTCGGTCTGCCGGAGGTGAAATGGCTGGACAGCGGGGCCGCGTTTTACGTTTTGCTGTTTCTGTACATATGGAAAAACTGCGGCTATAATATGGTGCTGTTCTTGACCGGGCTGAACGGAATCCCCAAGGAGTGCGAGGAGGCCGCGAAGCTGGAGGGAGCGGGCCGGTGGCAGTATTTTTGGCATATCCAGTGTCCTCTTTTGATTCCCAGCTTTCTCTTTGTATTTGTGATGTCGGTGATCAATTCCTTTAAATGTTACCGGGAGGCCTATCTGCTGGGAGGCAGGTATCCCGATGACAGCATCTACATGCTGCAGCACTTTATGAACAATAATTTTGAGTCGCTCAATTACCAGAGACTGTCGGTGGCGGCAATTCTCGTATTCCTGGTGATCTTCGCGATGGTAATTCTGCTGTTCGCGGGGAAATACAGGACGGAGCAGGATGGGACCGGAAGGCGGAAAAAAACTGCTCCTGCGAGTCAGAACAGGGCGGGAAGAGCAGGCGCCGCAAAGCGCGACGCGGGGAGGAGCCCGGTCCGTCCGGCCCATGGCGCGCCGGGGGGACCGGACGGATCCGGAGCTGTCGGCGGAGGGCCTGAATTACCGGGAATACCGGGGAATGCTGTTTTATGATCCAAATCAGGAGGAGCAAAGCCGGAAAGGCAGGAGGCGGGGATGAAGATTGCAGCAAAAATAATTCTGGTATTCATGGCCTGCCTTGTGCTGGTGCCCTTTCTGTTCACGATCCTGAACGCCTTTATGGGAAGCGAGGAATTTTATTATTACTACGGAACTCTGAATTCCAAGGAGGAGGTATATCTGGCCTTCCACCTGATCCCGGATCAGTGGTCCGGGGAGGGCTTTGTGACCATCCTTTTGTCCACGCCGGAGTACCTGATGAAGTTCTGGAATTCTCTGGGGATCACAGCGGCGATTGTGCTGGGGCAGATCGGGATTTCCTGCCTGGCCGGGTATGGCTTTTCCAAATTCCGTTTTCCGGGCCGCTATCCCCTCTTTGTCCTGGTGGTCATTTTGATGATGATGCCCTATCAGGTCACCCTTGTGAGCAATTATATCATTCTGGATAAGCTGGGGCTCATCGGCGGCTACCCGGCGGTGATCCTGCCGGGGATTTTTTCCTCCTTCGGCGTATTTTTGATGAAGCAGGTCATGGACGGCATCCCCCAGGAGATTTTGGAGGCGTCCCGTCTGGACGGGGCGGGGCACATCCGGACGCTGCTGGCCGTGGCGCTGCCTATGGTAAAGGGCGGTATCGCGTCTTTGCTGATGCTGAATTTTGTGGATAACTGGAATATGGTGGAGCAGCCCATGGTATTCCTCCGGGAAAAATCCATGTATCCCCTGTCCATTTTTCTGGCGGATTCTATTTTAGGCAGCAGCATGGAAATCTTTGCCTGCGGCGTGCTGGCCATGCTGCCGGTGGTGCTGCTGTTCGCAGGCTTCCGGGATGAGCTGGAAAGCGGCATCGCCCTGTCCAGCCTGAAGTAGGGGAGGAGGAGGTATGCGAAAAAAAATCATAGGAAGAATATCCGTTTATCTGTTTGTGTTTTTGCTGCTGTGTACCGTTGCGTCCACCCAGGTGCGAAAGCTGACCCTGCCCCAGGTGGAGGTGGCGGAGCCCGGGCCGGGAACCGTGCTGGTGGACGGAGTGGAGACCGCCTACGATTACACCCTTCCCTTTTCCGCCCTGGAACAGGACGGGGAGAACTACTGCCTCTACTATCTCCAGGAGTCAGACGGACGCTTTGGGAAGGAACAGTCGGTGATGCGGATGGGAGTGGGCGTGGAGGCGCAGGACGGTGTCACCGCGGCCCTCAGCTCCATGGGATACGGGCGGGCCGTGGTGAGGACGAACCGGCCGCTGACAGATGGAGCCCGGGTGATGGTTTGCCAGGAAAATTAACGCGGTCAGACGAGGGCTGCCCACAAGACCCGGGCGGTGGGCTATACAGACCTTTTCCCGGATTTTCAGCCAGCGCTACGGTCTGAGCCCCCGGGCCTACCGGGAAAGGGAGCAGAAGCTGCGGATCAACACAAAAAAAGGGGCTTATTATAGTCCGAATATTTAGGCTGGCGGCTGTGTCGGCTCCTCCTGTTTGGGAGGAGCCGTTTCGTTTTGGCGCAAAAAAGATTTCGACAGGATTCGGTGGACGCCGGTTTTGGGAACTTCCCGGTTTTTCAGCCATTTTTGGGACCGGGACGGGCCTCTTTTGGGAAAAAGAGGAGGAAAGTAAAAATTGTGTCGAGCAGTTTTCGGCGGAAGCTATTGTTAAATGTCATTTTATGTGCTAAACTGTGACTTGCTGAGAAAAGGCAATGAAAAACACAGAAGAATGTAGGATACGAAAGAATATCGTAAAATAAAATACAGAAATGGAGAGAGCAGAAATGAAGCTTGGTATTGTAGGATTGCCGAATGTGGGAAAAAGTACGTTATTTAATTCTTTGACAAAAGCAGGGGCAGAGTCGGCCAACTATCCCTTCTGCACCATCGACCCAAACGTGGGCGTGGTGGCGGTGCCGGATGAGCGTCTGAGGCTGCTGGCTGACCTGTACCACTCGGCAAAGGTGACCCCGGCGGTGATCGAGTTTGTGGATATCGCGGGACTGGTGAAGGGAGCCTCCAAGGGCGAGGCACTGGGCAACCAGTTTTTGGCCAATATCCGGGAGTGCGACGCCATCGTTCACGTGGTCCGCTGCTTCGAGGACACCAACGTGATCCATGTGGACGGCTCTGTGGATCCGGTCCGGGACATCGAGACCATCAATCTGGAGCTGATTTTCTCCGACCTGGAGATTTTGGAGCGCCGGATCGCGAAGACGGCCCGGGCGGCCAAGAATGATAAGAAGCAGGCCAAGGAGCTGGAGCTTCTTCAGCGGCTGAAGACACATTTAGAGGATGAGAGGATGGCCATCACCTTTGAGACGGAGGACGAGGACGAGCTGGCCTGGCTGGGCGAGTACAACCTGCTGACGGCGAAGCCGGTGATCTTTGCCGCCAACGTAGCGGAGGATGACCTGGCGGACGACGGCGAGGGAAACGCCTATGTGGCGAAGGTGCGGGAGTACGCAAAGGCCACCGGCAGCGGCGTCTTTGTCATCTGCGCCCAGATCGAGGAGGAGATCTCGGAGCTGGAGGAGGATGAGAGGCAGATGTTTCTGGAGGATCTGGGATTGAAAGAGTCCGGATTGGAGAAACTAATCAAGGCCAGCTACAGTCTTCTCGGTCTCATGAGCTACCTGACGGCAGGCGAGAAGGAGACCAGAGCCTGGACCATCAAAAAAGGAACGAAAGCGCCCCAGGCCGCCGGAAAGATCCACTCAGACTTTGAGCGGGGCTTTATCCGGGCCGAGGTGGTAAATTATCAGGACCTCCTTGACTGCGGCACCTACGCCGCGGCCAAGGAAAAGGGGCTGGTGGGTCTGGAAGGAAAAGAGTACGTGGTGAAGGACGGAGACGTTATTCTGTTCCGCTTCAACGTGTAATACCTGAAATCAACCGCGGGCGGGGCGGTCCCTGGCCTTCCGGCGCCCGCGGCGGCAAAGCCGAAAGGAGTGAGTCTTCCCTATGGTGGGTACAATCAGTTTCCCGCGTCTTGGCATCACCCTGAATCATGTGATCAAGTCCGTCTCCATCGGAGGCTTTGACATCGCCTGCTACGGGATGGTGTTGGCGGCCGCCATGGTGACCGGCCTTTTGCTGGCCATGAGGGTGGCCCGGAGCACCGGACAGAGGGAGGACGATTACTTTGACATGGGAATCATCGCCATCGTGATCGCCGTGCTCTGCGCCCGGGTTTATTACGTGGCCTTCTCCTGGGATTACTACCGGGAGCATCTGGCCGAGATCATCAATCTGCGGCAGGGGGGCCTGGCCATCTACGGAGGAGTCATCGGCGGCGTGGGTACCGTGCTGGTGTTCTGCCGGGCGCGGAGGCTGAAATACCGCCAGATGCTGGACACCGCCGTCTGCGGCCTGGTGTGGGGCCAGGTGGTGGGCCGGTGGGGAAATTTCTTCAATCGGGAAGCCTTCGGGGGCTACACGGACAACCTGTTCGCCATGCGGCTTCCGGTGCCGGATGTGCGGGCCTCTGAGATCACGGACCAGATGCGGGAGCATCTGGAGGTGATCGACGGTGTCAGCTACATTCAGGTACATCCCACCTTCCTTTACGAGTCCCTGTGGAACCTGGGGGTCCTTGCGGTACTGCTGTACCTGACCTTCCGGGGAAAAAACAATTATCATGGAAAAATTTTCCTGTTCTACCTGCTTTTATACGGGGTGGGCAGGCTCTGGATCGAGGGGCTGCGCACGGACCAGCTCCTGATCCCGGGCACAGCCCTTCCCGTCTCCCAGGTGCTTTCCGGCATCCTGGCCTTGACAGCCGGTATCCTGCTGGCGGTGAACGCGGCGAGAAAAGGGAAAGGGTGAGCGGGGATCGTCAGAAAGGACGAAAGAATATGGGTCAAAAAGAACAGCTAAGAAAAAGGATTGAGAAGGAGCGCAGGAAGCTGAATCTGCTGCTGCGCCGGGGAAAGGGCTCTCAGGACGCCTACACCCAGAGCCTGGTGGTGGACCGGCTCATTGAAAAATATATGGAGATCGCATAGCGGTCCGGAAAGCGCGAAGCGCCGTCTTGCCCGGGAAGACCGGGGAGGGACGGCGCTTTTTTGGGTTTTTCCTCCACTTTCCCTCCACCACAAAATATGGACGCCGCTGTCATATATCTGGTGCCACTTTCTTCCTTTCACAGAAAAATTAAGAATTAAATGACCATTTCTTTGAATTAAGGGTTGTATTTTCCACAAAATTACGGTATGATAGGGTTCAAGTGGTAGAAAGTGGTGAGTTGTGGAGCCAAGTGGTGGATAAATGGAGGGAGATTCCATCGCCGGGCTGCGGCGGATTGTACACCAGAGGCAGCCGGAAGAAGGTGCGTCATTATGTTTATGGGTGAGGATAATCACACGATAGACACCACAGGCAGACTGATCGTC
>CAZGRM010000108.1:3205-11318 GCA_964528295.1 uncultured Lachnospiraceae bacterium | reverse complement strand
TAATTAATAATGTCTGTGAAAATAGAAAGCCGCCGGATTTCAATATATACTATAGGTGAAAAAATGCTTCAGGTTGATTCTTTAGTTAATGATAGATACAAAGTTGTGGAACAGATTGGACAAGGTGGAACATGTTCTGTCTGGCGGGCCATCGATAGGAACCTTAATCGAAGCGTTGCGATTAAGGCGATGAGTAAACGGGCCGCGGAGTTAAATAAAATTGAGGAGAATGTTTTGCTTTCTGAAGCAAGAATACTAAAAGGATTGGAACATCCTGGGTTGCCAGCAATTTATGATTTTTTTGAGGAAGAAGACACACTTTTTTTGATTATGACATACATAGAGGGAGAGACGCTTAGACAGATACTCCGAAGGGACGGGGCGCAACCAATAGAACTTGTAATCGATTGGGGAAGACAGCTTTGTAGTATTCTGGGATATCTTCACAGCAGGAAACCTCCGATTATTTATAGAGATCTGAAACCGGATAATATTATGCTCCGGCCTGACGGGAAGCTGGTGTTGATTGATTTTGGTATTGCGGTTATAGGGGAATCGAATGAATTGTCATGTTTGGGTACAAAGGGGTATGCGGCACCAGAACAGTATATTTCCGGAGCCACTATTGATGTGAGAACAGATATATATGCGCTTGGGATGACACTATATCAATTGGCTACAGGAGAACAATTTATCAAATCGCAGAATGATCCGGAAATTATTGGATGTAGCAGTCCACAACAGAATGAAGTTTTTGAGCAAATTATTGAAAAGTGTACACAAGTGGATCCGGAACAGCGTTTTCAGGCGATAAATGAACTTCAAAATACACTGAATAGATTTTATCGTGTGGAAAAGTTTTCTTTTTTTAGGCATGTTAGTAAATTTTTGAAAATATATAAAGAAAAATTATTTATGAACTGGTGCGGATTAAGGGAAAATAAAACGGATATTAACACATCCCACATTTCGGAGGATATGGATTTGATTATATACAATGTTGAACAGCTGGCGCATATACAAGATGATATGGAAAATACAAAATGATAGAGGTTTAATTTTATGAATATAAGCAACAGACAAACATTGGAGGATCTTTTGTACCGCAGACTTCGGATTTATTCGGATTATAGAATTGTTAATGATAAATATACTTTTGGAAAAGGAGCGCTTCCGTATATTCACCATACCCCGTATCGCCAAAGGTTGGAGGAATTGTTGAAGAACTCCGATGGCGGCGCTATTTTGGTTACAGGCTTTCGGGGAGTGGGAAAGTCGACAATGGTACATAATGCGGTTTCAGAGGTAAATCAGAAAGGGACTTATGAGATGATACCTATTTGGATCGCATTGTCTGTGCGGAAGGAATATGATCAGATATTGATTGAAATTGTTCGTAAGTTATATGAGACACTATCTAAAAGTGAGTTGTGGAATAAGATGGATAGAAAAGAACGGGAGCGAATTAGTCTTGCTTATAATCGAACTTTATTAAGTATTAAGCGTTCCCATAATATGTGCATGGAAGGAGAAATTTCAGGGAATATTCCGCTTAGATGGACCCCCAAAGTCAGCGCAAAGGGCAGTGGACAGTTGGCGGAAGAAAGAAGTTATCTGTCTTTTTCAGAGCAGGATATTGAATATGAGCTAGTTCAGTGTATTGAGATATTGAATGAATTAAACCGGAAAAATAAAGTTGTCGTTGTAATTGATGAGATTGATAAACTTACGGCAACAGAAGACGGAATTAAATTTTTTGATACTCTGTTGGAGAGAATGAAAAACTTGATCAGTTCAGCTAATGCTTTGTTTGTGTTTGTGGCGGGCATTGATATTTATACGCGTTGGGAAAAAGATAGTCAGAAAATCAACAGCCTGTATGATAGTCTATTTTGTTACCATATTTACCTGCCTTGTATTTGGGATTCTGTAGATAAGCTGTTTGAGGTCATCGAGGATAAACAATACGTGTATAAACCTATTGCCCCGGAGTTTCGCAAATTAGTAAAAACGGGGTATACAACAATTCTGGAATATCCATTTCAACTGATCGGAAATTATATTTTGTTTAAAGGTAGGGGGCTGCCTAGAAAAATTCTGGGAACTTTCAATGATTTTGTAGCCTGGGATGGCGGGCAGCCATGCTTTTTGTTAACGGCAAATCGTATTCAGGGGATTCTTTTGGTGAATAAACTTCTGGAAAAATTTCGGAAATATATGTCTATGGCTAAAATTGTCACCATATATGAAAGAGATATATATTATACTCTATTTTTTTCTATGTTAGAGTTTCTAATTTTTCAAGACAAAAAGGTTTTTACTGAAGCGCAGATTAAGAGTCAGCTTCTGGATGAATACGATTTAATGGATGAGCATTTTTCAAAAGCTTTAAATAAACTTCTTGTTGAATTTGAAAATTTAGCCTTCATCAAAAAAGTTGAGACGGGATATGAGGTGAGTGATGATACCATTTTAAAAAGGGATCAATCTTTGCGGATATTGGATCAGGATTTGATTCTTCATCCGTCAAGTGTGAGGCAAATGCCGGAGATGGAAGACACTTCTGTAGATAAAAGGTTTCACGATCAGATCGAATTGATGAAAAATATGAAATTGACCGCATTTTGGAACGCTTTTAAAGCGGAACAAGTGATCATGAATTCTAAATATATGATGGTGTTTCATGTAACACATCGTATTTCAAAAATACACAGATATGCCGTGATCTATAAAAGAAAAATAGATTCAGAAAAAGATATATCATCAAATCTGAAATTGGTCAGTTCATATCATTTTACAGGTCCATATTTTTTAGACACAGAAGACCATATTTTAGATGGTGAGCCGGTATCGTCTCTTCGTGCGGCGGCATATGGATTTGCTTTGGAGCATCTGGTTGAGGCTAAATTGGAAATGCGGATAATATATCAGATTATTGTGCAGATTCTGTCTTTAATTGAATATTTGCATGCTAATGGATTCGGAAATATCAGATTAAAGTCTGATAATATTATGGTTTGCAGGGACGGGGCAGTAAAGATTTTGGATTTGAAACATATTTGTAGACTTGGTAAGGATAGTATTTCATATCCGACTCGAATCTACTCAGCGCCTGAGGTTTATCAGCATAAGTGTGGAATAGCAGCGGATTATTATTCTGTGGGCATTTTGCTTGTGGAGATGCTTGCTGGAAAATTGTTAAGTAGATATTATACTGAACGGCATATTGATACAAAAAATGTTATGATGAAAGAGCATTATTCGCAGGAGCTTAAGAATATGCTTGTAAAGGCAACTGCTTACGATCCGGATGATCGCTATACAAAGAAAATTGATTTTTTACGTGCGTTGGATCGATGTCCCGAATTTCGTGGCATGAGAAATGTACCGATGCCTAAGAGCAAAGAGGGTAATGTAATTAGCCATGATATCCATGTATCGGCATTAGTGACGCCATTTGTTAATAATGCTGATAACGTAGATGAAACGACAGATTCAAGACTTTCCAGGGAAACGCATAAAGCGTCAGTAGAGCGTAATTTTCAACAAGCGTTTTCTGAACATACTATGGTGTTAGGCGACGCGTATTTTGATAATGATGTAAAACTAAATGCGAGCGGCATATCTGAAAACGAGAAAGAAGCTTACTTGGTCCGTCAAAGTAATAATGAGCGGATTATTTTAAGTAAACCTGTGTTTCGAATAGGAAGAAAACAATCAGAGGTGGATTATTATCTTGACAATAATAGCATTAGTCGGATACATATTGAATTCAGCAGAATTGCGGATGCGTTTTATGTGAAAGATTTTGGAAGTTCTAATGGAACATATCTTAATTTAAAAAGACTTGAACCCAATAAAGAATATAAGATTTTGGATGGTGATAGGATACGGTTAGGAACTGAGGAATTTATTTTTTATGCATGATTCTTAAGAGAGCTGTGCGTCGGCAAGGGAGGATCGAACAAGAGTCAGAATAATAGATAGCTGTAAGGGAAAGGAGCCGAGAAAATCTGGCTGCTGGATGTATCAATATCTGAAATAGATCATGGGAGAGGAATCCTCACAATTTATCTTGCCATTTTCCAAAGTAAATGATACTATGAATGAAAACGGGCGAGAGAGATTACGGGGAGGCGGGGTATGCCCAGACAGAAGAGGAAGCCGGCCTGCGGGCCGGTGAGGACGGAAAATACAGAGATGGATCAGGCGGTAATGCCGGATGGAGGGCCCGGGGAGGCCCCACCGCGTCAATGCCAGGACCGGGATAGCTGGGCTGACAGGCTGAAGGTCTGTATAGAGGCCGGCGGCGGCCCGGAGGAACTGGAGGAGCTGCTGTGGGAGACGCTGCGGGCCTTTCAGGGTGAGGATTTTACTACGGCGAAGGGGCTGAACTTTTGCTATTCGATCCGGGGAAATGAGATGTTTGTGGACCGGAAGGAGAAGTCCATCACCAGGGCCAGCGTCAGCTTGTCCTTTCAGAAGGCGCTGGAGGTGCAGCGGGAGTGGAACTGCGTGTCAGGGCCTAAAAAGCTGGGGACCTTTGGGGCCAGCTATCTGTACCCGATTTTTCTGGAGCTGGGAGTGATCAGGAGGACGCCGCTGGTTTAGTGGAGAGCGGCGCCGGGATGCCCTGACGTCGGCCCTGTCGGGCAGCGCTTTTTTGTCGGTTTTTTCGAAAACGTTATAGTAGCATAAAAACAGGCATTTTTGCCGGAAAAGAGGATAAAAATGAGAAAGTGGACTAGAGTAATGTATCAGCCGAATCTGCCCCTGCGGGACAGGCAGTATGTGACGGCATCCCAGGAGCATATCGCTCTCTCCATGAAGGCGGCGGAGGAAGGAATGGTGCTGCTGAAAAATGAGGGAGGTCTGCTGCCGCTGGCCCCCGGGAGTCGGGTGGCGCTGTTTGGAAAGGGCAGCTTTGATTATGTGAAGGGAGGCGGCGGCAGCGGGGACGTGACCGTTTCCTATACGCACAATCTGTATGACGGGCTGAAGGCCCAGGATGGGCTGGGAATTTATGAGCCGCTGTCGGATTTCTACCGCCAGTATGTGAAGGAGCAGTATGGGAATGGCGCGGCTCCCGGAATGATGGCGGAGGCGGAGCTTCCGGAGGAGCTGGCGGACGGCGCGGCGGCCTTTGCGGATACGGCGGTCATCGTGCTCAGCCGGTTTTCCGGGGAGGGCTGGGACCGCTCCAGCGTGGCGTACGATGAGGAGTACAATCCCTGGCGGGATGAGGTGTCCATGCCGAAGCTGGCCGGAAGGATTTTCCCGGAGGGTGATTTTTATCTGACCCGGGAGGAGAAGAGGATGATCGCCCAGGTTGAGCGGCGGTTTGACCGGATTGTGGTGGTACTGAATGTGGGCGGAATGATTGACACCTCCTGGATCGGGGAGGATGAAAAGATCGGCGCTGTACTGCTGGCCTGGCAGGGCGGCATGGAGGGCGGAATGGCCGCGGCCCGGACGCTGGTGGGTGAGGCGAATCCCTCCGGAAAGCTGCCGGATACCTTCGCGGCCCGGATTGAGGATTATCCTTCCACGGAAAATTTCCATGAGTCCCCCCATTATGTGGATTATACCGATGATATCTATGTGGGATACCGTTATTTTGAGACGATTCCCGGGGCGGCGGCTAAGGTGTGCTATCCCTTTGGCTTCGGTCTGTCCTACACCACCTTTGAGATTCGGACGAAGAGGGTTTGGATGGAGGAGGATACCATCAAGGTGCGGGTGCGGGTGACGAACACCGGAAAGCGGGCCGGCAAAGAGGTGGTGCAGGTGTACTACAGCGCGCCCCAGGGACTGCTGGGGAAGCCGGAGCGGGAGCTGGCGGCCTTTGGAAAGACCAGAGAGCTGCTGCCGGGAGAAAGTCAGGTGATGGAGCTGTCCTTCGCCAGAAGCGCGATGGCTTCTTTTGATGATTTGGGCAAGATCGCAAAATCGGCCTACGTGCTGGAGAAGGGAGAGTACCGCGTCTATGTGGGAAATTCGGTGCGGGATGTGGAGCCGGCGGATTTTGCGCTGACTGTGGAGGAGGATCAGGTGACGGAGCAGCTTACCTCCAAATCCGGTCCCAGCGCGTTGAAGCGCCGGATGGTTTCCGATGGCTCTTACGAGGAGCTTCCGCTGTCGGAGGGACACGATCCCAATGCCTGTGTGATTGAAAAAATGGTACCGGGGACAGAGGAGGGATTGGCGCCTCATGTCCGGGGAAGAAAGCACCGCCAGTTGGCCAAGCCCTACCGGGAAGGCGCAAGACCCTTCATCGATGTGGCGGAGGGCAGGATGACTCTGGACGCGTTTGTGGAGCAGCTGACGGATGAGGAGCTGATCGAGCTGCTGTGCGGCCATCAAAATTTGTCGGTGGCGAATACCTTCGGGTACGGTGATCTGCCGGAGTGCGGTGTGCCCAACATTATGACGGCGGACGGCCCTGCGGGGCTGCGGATTCAGCCTCAGTGCGGCGTGTGCACCACGGCCTGGCCCTGTGCCACCATGCTGGCCTCCACCTGGAATGAGGAGATCGTGGAGCAGGTGGGAAAAGCGGGCGCGGAGGAGGTCAAGGAGAATAATATTGCCGTGTGGCTGACACCGGCGGTGAATATTCACCGGAATCCTCTCTGCGGCAGGAATTTTGAATATTATTCGGAGGACCCCTTCCTGGCGGGAAAGCTGGGGGCGGCTATGGTGCGGGGGATTCAGTCCCAGCACATTGCGGCGTCAGTGAAGCATTTTGCCTGCAACAATAAGGAGACGAACCGGAAGCATAGTGATTCCAGAGTGTCCGAGCGGGCGATGCGGGAGATTTATCTGAAGGTCTTTGAGATCATTGTGAAGGAGTCGGATCCCTGGGTGATCATGTCCTCCTACAATGTGATCAACGGGCAGCGGGCCTCGGAGAACCGGGAGCTTCTGGAGGATGTGCTCCGGGGCGAGTGGGGCTTTAACGGAATGGTGACCACCGACTGGTGGACCAGAGGAGAGCACTACAAGGAGATCAAGGCCGGAAACGATGTGAAGATGGGATGCGGCTTCCCGGACCGGGTGCGGCAGGCCATGGAGCTGGGAGCTCTGGACCGGGGAGATCTGGAGCACTGCGCGAGAAGAGTGCTGGAGCTGATTTTGAAGATTGATTGATGTTTATACAAGAAAGAGGGCCGGAGCCCTCTTTCTTGTGTTTGACGCGTAAACCCGCCTTTTATGCCACGTTCCAGGTGATCGTTTCTCCGTCGGACCGGGCGATTATCGTTCCCAGCTCATCCGTCCGGTAGACCGTCACCCCCGCATCCGCCAGCCGCTGCAGGGTCTCTTGGTGGGGGTGGCCGTAGTCATTGCCGGCGCCCACGCTGATGACCGCGAATTCCGGCTGAGTGTAGGCCAGAAACAGAGCGCTGGTGGAGGTGGAGGAGCCGTGGTGGCCGGGGCACAGGACGTCGCAGTAGAGGTCCAGCCCGGAATCGCACATATCCTCCTCGCTGTCTGTCTCAGCGTCACCTGTGAGCACAAAGCTGTTTTGACCGTTCACCAGACGAATGGCAACGGAATTGTTGTTGGAATCGGAGGTGATCTGGCTGGGGGACAGCACGGTAAAGTAGGAGGCCCCCAGCAGATATTCGCTGCCCACCGCCGGGTGAGTCACCGCAAGCCCCACCGCCGCCACTGCGTTAAGGAAGGAGGTGTAGGTGTTGGAGTCGTGGACGTAGTCCGGGCCGATCACTGTTTCCACGGGAATGGTGTGGAGAACGCCGATCAGGCCGCTGATGTGGTCGGCGTCATAGTGGGAGGCGATCAGGTAATCCAGGGTTTCCACTTCCTGCCGTTTTAAATAGGAAACGACAAAGGAGGAGGTTTCCCGGTCTCCGCCGTCGTACAGCAGGGCGTGCTCCCCGGACTTTACCAGAACGGACAAGCCCTGGCCCACGTCGAGGAAATGTACCTCGAAATCTCCGGAGCCGGGAGCGTCCCGCACGGAAATTTGTGGCACATCCTGGCGGCTGTTCGCTGACTGGGAAATGCCGAGGGAGGAGAGGGCGGATTCCAGAAGCCCGGTGAGTTCCTGACCAAGAGGCGCCAGAGCATGTTTCTGAATCGGTTCGCCGATCAG
>CAZGRM010000108.1:0-3105 GCA_964528295.1 uncultured Lachnospiraceae bacterium | reverse complement strand
TGAGTTCCTGACCAAGAGGCGCCAGAGCATGTTTCTGAATCGGTTCGCCGATCAGTGCGGCGGCGGGTTTTAGGATATTTTCCCGGATCGGCTCAGTCAGCGCAGCGGCGGGCTTCAGGACATTTTCACGGATCGGCTCAGTCAGCGCGGCGATGGGCTCCGACACATTTTGGCGGAAGTCCTCCAGGAGTGTCTGAGTCTGCCGGGGAAAGGCGTAGCCTGCCAGGCAGAGAAGAAGAACCACCGGGAGCAGATAGTGGACGCACAGCCGTTTGATCCGATAGCGCGCCCGGAGATACCGCCGGGAATGACCGGATCTTTTTTGCTTTTTCCTTTGTGTCTGTTTTTTCATGAATGAAGCTCCTTATTTAATGTTTTTTCTTCCATACATCGGGAAACAGGTTGCAAATACAGTTATTATAGTATAAAATTGTGGCATACGCCAGTGCCGCTCCAAAAATGGGGAGGCAGGTATAATTTTAAAGATAAGGAGGCAACATATGTACTGCTATAGAAAAGTAAAGGAAGATCTTTACTGGGTGGGAAGTAATGATCGCCGCCTGGCCATGTTTGAGGGCGTTTATTCTGTGCCGGACGGAGTGTCCTACAATTCCTACCTGCTTCTGGATGAGAAGACGGTGCTGTTTGATACGGTTGACAAGGCAGTGAAGGGTGTTTTCTTTGAGAATATTGCCGAGCTGCTGGGAGACCGAAAGCTGGATTACCTGGTAATCCATCATATGGAGCCGGATCACTCTGAGGCGATTCAGGAGGTGGTGATGCGCTATCCTGAGGTTCAGCTGATCTGCAACAAAAAGATCGTCAATATGATGAAGCAGTTCTTTGATTTCGATGTGGATTCCAGAACGATCCTGGTGAAGGAGGGAGATTCCTTCAGCACAGGAAAGCACAATCTGGTATTTGTGATGGCCCCCATGGTTCACTGGCCGGAGGTTATGGTCTCCTATGATACCACGGACAAGATTCTGTTTTCCGCTGACGCTTTCGGTACCTTTGGCGCATTAAACGGCGCTCTGTTTGCGGATGAGGTGGATTTTGACCGGGATTATCTGGATGAGGCCAGAAGATACTATACGAATATTGTAGGAAAATACGGTGATCAGGTACAGACCCTGCTGAAGAAAGCGGCGACGCTGGAGATCGACATGATCTGCCCGCTGCATGGTTTTGTCTGGAGAAAGAATATCGGCTACTATATCAGCAAGTATATGCATTGGAGCTCCTATGCGCCGGAGGAGTACGGAGTGGTGATTGCCTACGCTTCCGTGTATGGCCACACGGAGAATACGGCGGAGGTGCTGGCCTGCCGTCTGCGGGAGAAGGGGATTAAGACAGTGATGTTTGATGTCTCTGTGACTCCGGCTTCCGATATCATTGCGGCATGCTTTAAGTGGAGCCATCTGGTATTTGCCTCCACCACCTACAATGCGGGTATTTTTGTAAATATGGAGGCTCTGATCTTCGATCTGGTGGCCCACAATATTCAGAACAGAACCATCGCTCTGATCGAGAACGGTTCCTGGGCGCCCACCAGTGCGGGACTGATGCGCAAGGAATTTGAGAAGTGCAAGAATATGACGATCCTGGATCAGAAGGTGACGATCCGCTCCGCGTTGAAGAAGGAGCAGCTGCCCCAGCTGGAGGCTCTGGCTGAGGCTCTGGCCGACTCTCTGCCCGCCAGCGCGAAGGCGGAGGAAGCGCCCCAGCTTCCCGCTGTGGAGGAGCCGGATGAGGCGAAGATCGATCCCACGGCCATGTTTAAGCTGTCCTACGGCCTTTTTGTGCTGACGGCAAAGAATGGCCAGAAGGATAACGGCTGCATCATCAATACGGTAATGCAGGTGACGGATGTGAAGAAACGCGTCGCCATCGCCGTAAATAAGGCAAATTATACCCACGACATGATCAAGGAGACAGGCGTATTTAATGTGTCTGTGCTGACGACTGACGTGCCCTTTAAGGTATTCCAGCAGTTCGGCTTCCAGAGCGGACGGGAGGTGGACAAGTTCGCCGAGGGCGGCGCCGAGGTGCGCACGGCCAACGGCCTGCGCTACGTGCCGGAATACTCCAACGCGGTGATTTCCGGCCAGGTGGTGGACGCCTATGATTATGACACCCACACCCTGTTTATCGCGGACGTGACGGAGGCGGTGGTACTCTCCTCCGCACCCAGTGTGACCTACCAGTACTATTTTGACAATATCAAGCCGAAGCCCCAGCCCACCACGGAGAAGAAGGGCTATGTGTGCAAGATCTGCGGCTATATTTACGAGGGAGATGTGCTCCCGGATGACTTCATCTGCCCGCTGTGCAAGCATGGTGTGGATGATTTTGAGAAGCTTTAAGAAAAATTAGGGCTGTTTTACAAAATTTTATAATAAAAGGAGGATTTTGCAATGAAGTATGTATGTGATGTTTGTGGCTGGGTTTACGATGAGGAAGAGGGCTCTCCCGAGAACGGAATCGCGCCGGGAACCAAGTGGGAGGACCTGCCCGATGATTTCGAGTGCCCGCTGTGCGGAGTAGGAAAGGATGAATTTTCAGAGGAATAAACCGGGCCTGCCCGTAAAACAAAGGCACCTTCTGGGAAACCAGAAGGTGCCTTATTGTTTTATGGCTTGCGGCCATTTGACATTCGGTATTCTTAAAGTTTTACTACATTAGCAGCCTGCATTCCGCGAGCGCCTTCCGTCAAATCATAAGAAACTGCCTGTCCTTCTTCGAGGGTCTTGAATCCTTCGCCCTGGATTGCAGAAAAATGTACGAATACATCAGATCCGTTCTCCCCTGTGATAAAACCATAACCTTTTTCTGCGTTGAACCACTTTACTGTACCCTTATTCATCTTGGTACCTCCTAACTATAATACGCAATAGACTGAAAAAAATTCACCAGCTGTCATAGATTATAAAGGCGATCATTTCATAATCTATAAGCAGCTAGTGAAATTAACCAGTCAATCCTTTAGCAGTTTCATTATATCACAAACTAGTATGCTGTCAAGTAAAATGAAGAAGATTTCATTAAAGATTATAAGCCAAAAATGATAATGTCTCAATAGACCACAAATGAAAATGTCCCAAA
>CAZGRM010000107.1:0-11357 GCA_964528295.1 uncultured Lachnospiraceae bacterium | reverse complement strand
GTTTTATTATGAAATCCTTGAGAATAAGTTGTCAACTTTTTTTATACCACACCAATGTCTTGGTCGCGGAAATAGGTTGTCGTCTCGTTTTTAGAAATATACTTTTTTGCGAGGAAATCATATTTCGTATCTTTGCTTGCGTACAGGGTCGCGACCTGGGCCGGCAAAGTATAAGCGGCCGCCTCTGCGGAGATCGCGCCAAAAAGCATCGTGAAAATAAGTGTGAATAGCAATATACCGCGGATTTTTAATTTCTTCATAAGTTTTCTCCTTTTTCTCGTATACATTTGTGGTTTCTTGTTGATTGTGAGCCGTTCTTTTTTTCACCTCCTAGAGAATTGATTTGCTATTTCTATTATTATAGACGATAAAACATCTGGAATCAAGTGCAAAAGATATCTTTTGCGGGAGAAGGCTTTGGCGTAGGAATTCAAACTCCGCCGCCGCGGGCGTATCCTATTTTGGCGCCGGTGGAGGTGTCTGCTCTGTCATTTGGTTTCCGCAAAAAGAAAGCTAGATGCTATACCATGCATATGGGAAATGAAAATCATGCTACGATTTTTTTGATTGAGGTGATGAAGCATGATTTCTTATGAGCCATTTTGGCGGACAATCCGAGAGCGGAAGATATCCACCTATCAGCTTATTTGCTATGGTATTTTGCCGGATACCATACAGAGATTGAGAAGTGGAAAACCGATCACGACAAAAACGTTGAACAACCTGTGTATTGCGCTTGAATGTACGGTTCCTGATGTCCTGGAATATGTGTTGGATGAGGACGAAAGGAACGAATGAGAGGGGGGCTGCCGCACTGAGTCATTTGTGCGGCAGCCCTCTTTGGATATGATCGGAGGCGATGAGGACAAAAATTGCCCCGCCCCGGTTTTTGAGATTTAAAAAGACGTGAGAATATGGTAAAATCTTGCCAGGAGTGTGTTTGAAAACTCACAGTCGACGACAGGAGGAGAGCGGATTATGAGACAATATGTGGTGGACGCGTTTACCGACAGGATTTTTTCAGGAAATCCCGCGGCCATATGCGTGCTGGAGCGGTGGCCGGAGCAGGAGGAGATGATGGCCATTGCGGTGGAGAACAATCTTTCCGAGACTGCTTTTACGGTGAAGGAAGGGGACAAATATCATCTGCGGTGGTTTACCCCCGGCGGTGAAATCGATTTGTGCGGCCATGCTACGCTGGCATGCGCCTATGTGCTTCTGAACTATTATGAAAAAAACGCGGCGGAGATTGATTTCACCACCATGAGCGGAGAATTGGCGGTGAGAAAAAGCGGGGAGCTGTATGAGATGAGGTTTCCGGCATATGATTTAAAGCCCCTGGCCGTCACCGATGAGATGGAAAACGCATATGGGATCCGTCCGGCGGAGGCGTTTATGGGCAGAGACCTGCTGTGTGTATTTGAGCGGGAGGAGGATGTGAGAGAGCTGAATCCGGATCCGTCAAAGCTGAAGCTGCTGCCGGGACTCCTCCAGCACGCCACCGCAAAGGGGGAGAAGGCGGACTGCGTTTCCAGAAGCTTTGGGCCGAAGCTCAATATTTTTGAGGATCCGGTATGCGGCTCCGGGCACTGTCATGTGATTCCCTACTGGAGTAAAATACTGGGCAAGGATATTCTGACCGCGTATCAGGCCTCGAAAAGAGGCGGCACACTGTACTGCAGGCAGGCCGGCGATACCGTCTATCTGGCCGGAAAGGCGGCGCTGTACTCTGTGGCGGAGCTGAACGTCCAATAGAGGCTGAGCCCGGAGGAAGAACATGTAGGAGGGGCCGGATGGGGGAATGCGCAAACTAATAATTTGCAATAATCCTGTCTCCGGGATGAAAAGAATAATATTTGTCGAAAAAGAAAAAAGCAGTTGAATAATTATACAAAATTTATTATCATATAGCTAGGAAATATGTGGAAATAAGACAAAAAATGTGATTGGAATCATACCAAAGAGAAGAGACGAGTTATGAAAAATCAAGAATTTGAAGACTGCTTTTTGAAGTACAGAAACCTGATTGTCCGTGTGGTGATGGATAAGACCGGGGATTATCAGGCGGCTCAGGATATTTGCCATCAGGTGTACATTGCCTTTTACCTGAATATGGACAATGTGCCCAAGGATCTGATGAAAGCCTGGCTGATGAAATGCACCCTCAACGCGCTGGTGGATTATTATCGGAGGCAGAGGCTGGTCAGCGAGATATTTTCCAGTATCCCGCTCCATGAGGCCGCCAATCTGCTGGTGGCGGAGAGTATGGAGAGCTGCAATGACCGGATCGTGATGCGGGATCTGATTCGGCGGATCCGGGAGGATTTAAAACAGGTGAATGATGTCTGGTATGCCATTTTTGTTCTTCATTATGAAAATGGGCTGTCCTATGAGGAGGTAGCGGATTGTCTGGATATTCCGGAGCAGCTTCTCCGCTCCAGGGCCTGCCGGGCAAAGCAGTATATCCGAAAGAAGTTCGGGGATGAGTACGCCCAGCTGTAGAGCGGGGCCGGATGGATGCCCGGCGAAGAAGCGTCCCGTATGAGGCGGAATTTGCGGCATCGGACGCACAGTGAGCGAATGCTTGCGCAAAATGATAATATGCTTACTTTCTATATGTATGGAGGAGGACTACACAATGAAGCAGAAAATGCTGGAACGGTTTGCGGAAATTTTTGGAGACAACGAGGGTGCGGAGGTTTTTGAGGCGCCGGGGCGGGTGAATCTGATTGGCGGCCATACGGATTACAATGGCGGCCATGTATTGCCCTGTGCCATATCCATGGGGACCTACGGGGCGGCGAGAAAGAGAAACGACCGGAAGCTGCGGTTTTATTCGGTGAATTTTGCGGATCAGGGAGTGATCGAATCCGATCTGGACAGACTGGTGTATTCGGAGGAGGCGGGGTGGACCAATTATCCGAAGGGAGTGATTTGGGCCTTTGCCGCCATCGGCCTGGGTGTGGACCGGGGGCTGGATCTGCTGATCGACGGCAGGATTCCGGTCAATGTGGGAATGGCCGCCTCCACTTCACTGGAGGTTTTGACCTGCGTGATTCTGCGGGATATGTATCATTTTGACGTGTCAAACAGGACGCTGGCTATGATAGCGAGAAACGCGGAGAAGCGTTTTAACGGGGTGAACACGGGGATCCTGAATCAGATGGCCATGGCCATGGGCAGGAAGGATCATGCCATCTTTCTGGACGCCTCCAATCAGGCCTATGAGTATGTGCCCTTTCAGCTGGAGGGCGCAAAGCTGATCATCGCGTGCAGCAATAAAAAATGCGGCCTGGATCATCCCGATTATCAGAAGCGCATCGAGGAAAGCAACGTGGCTCTGGGAGATTTGCAGAAGGCGGCGGATATTCATGCGCTCTGCGATCTGGATGAGGAGCAGCTTTCCGTGTTCCGAAGTGTGATAAAGGAGCCGGTGAGTCTTCGCCGGGCACGCCACGCCATATCGGAAAATCAGCGCGTCATTCAGGCCTTTCACGCCCTGAAAGAAAATAGAATCGAAGAGCTGGGGAGACTGATGAAGGAGTCCCACGAATCTCTGAGGGATGACTATGAGGTGACTGGCAAAGAGCTGGACGCGCTGGTGGAGGCCGCCTGGAGGATTGACGGAGTCATCGGGGCCCGCATGACCTCCGTGGGCTTTGGCGGATGCACCGTCAATATCGTGAAGGACGAGGCGGTGGACACCTTTATGGAGCAGGTGGGCAGAGAGTACCGGGAGAAGATCGGATATGCCCCGGACTTTTACGTGACAGAGACTGCCCAGGGCCCCAGGAGGCTGTAATACAGGTCCGGCGCAATGGAAAGGAGGAACGGCGGGGATGCTTCCTGCCTGGTATCAGAGTAAGAAGCGGCCCGTCTTTACAGAATCAGTTTGCAGAAAAAGCAGAGAATAAAAATATGTTTGCCTCGCCGGATGGCGAAATCAAGTCCGGCGGGGCAATTTCTTTTTCCTTCGATTTTTGCTGTCTGCCGAAGAAAAAATAGTGAGAGGACCGCTGATTTTCCGGCAGTCGGGACTGTGAGCGGATGAACGGAAAAATCTCTGGGCCGGTATAAGAATGTAATCGGGCGTAGTGGGGAAAATTGATAAGGTAGAAATAGAAAGGAAGAGACCATTATGAAAACATTTGAGTACGAAGTAGCAGACGCGCTGGGCATTCACGCGAGGCCGGCCGGCGCCCTGGTCAAGGAAGTAAAGAAATATGAGAGCAGGGTGCTGATTCAGAAGGATGGAAAAGAGGCGGACGCCTCCAGATTGATGGCGTTGATGAGCCTGGGGGTGAAATGCGGCGACCGGATCACGGTGAAGGTGGAAGGGCCGGACGAGGAGACCGCGGCACAGCAGTGCGAGGCCTTTATCCGGGGCAATCTGTAGAGCGAAAGCGGCCGGGCCATGGACTGTGCCCGGCCGCGTGCCGCATAGGGAACCAGCGAAAATGAGGGAAAGGGAGACCGGAAAATGAAGGAATATCAAGGAAAAGCGGTATACAAAGGGATTGTGTTGGGGTCGGCGGTGGTGCTGTCGCCCTGCGAGCTCCAGGTGAAGAGGACAAAAATTGAGGACGAAAATCAGGAAATCCGCCGGGTGGAGAAGGCCATAGAGCAGTCCAGGGAGCAGCTTGTGAGCTTGTACGAAAAGGCCGTGCGGGAGGTGGGAGAGGCCAGCGCCGCCATCTTTGAGGTGCACCAGATGATGCTGGAGGACGAGGACTATCTGGACGCCATCTACAGCATGATCCGCACGGAAAAGGTCAGCGGGGCGTATGCGGCGGCGGTGACGGGGGACAATTTTTCCCGGATGTTTGCCAATATGGAAGACGACTATATGAAGGCCAGGGCGGCCGACATCAAGGACGTTTCCGACCGGGTGGTCCGAAACCTGGAGGGAGGCGGGGAGGTGAACTTCACCTCCATGGAGCCCTCTGTCATCGTGGCGGATGATTTGAGCCCCAGCGAGACGGTGCGGATGGACAAGGAGAAAATCCTGGCCTTTGTGACGGTACATGGATCCACCAACTCCCATACGGCCATTTTGGCCCGCATGATGAATATACCGGCGCTGATCGGCGTACCCCTCGATTTGAAAGAAATTCATACGGGAATGGAGGTCCTGGTGGACGGCTTTGGGGGAAAGGTGATTTTTGAGCCCACCGAAAGGGTCCGGGAGCAGGCCGAGGCCAGGATCCGGGAGGAACGGGAAAAGCTCCTGCTGCTCCAGTCCCTGAAGGGGAAGGAAAATATCACCAGGGACGGCCGGAAAATCAAGGTCTACGCCAATATCGGAAGCGTGGGTGATATGGCGTACGTTTTGGAGAATGACGCGGAGGGGATCGGTCTGTTCCGCAGTGAATTTCTGTATCTGGGAAGAAAGGGATTTCCCGCGGAGGAGGAGCAGTTTCAGGCCTACCGGCAGGTGGTGCAGACCATGGCGGGAAAAAAGGTGATTATCCGCACCCTGGATATCGGCGCGGACAAGCAGGTGGACTACTTTCATCTGGGGAAGGAGGAGAACCCGGCCATGGGCTACCGGGCTATCCGCATCTGCCTGAAGGAGCCGGAGATTTTCCGCACTCAGCTGAGGGCCCTGTTTCGGGCCGCCGTATTCGGCAATTTATCGGTTATGTATCCCATGATCACCTCGGTGGAGGAGGTAAAAAAGATTTCCCGGATCGTGCGGGAGGTACAAGAGGAGCTGGAGTCGGATCAGATCCCCCACAAAATCCCGGAGCAGGGGATTATGGTGGAGACCCCGGCGGCGGTGATGATCAGCGATGAACTGGCGGAGCTGGTGGATTTTTTCAGCATCGGCACCAATGATCTGACTCAGTACACCCTGGCCATCGACCGGCAGAATGAAAGGCTGGACGATTTTTACAATCCCCATCACCGGGCGGTCATGAAAATGATCCGGATCGTGGTGGACAACGCCCATAAATATGGAAAATGGGCCGGCATCTGCGGAGAGCTGGGGGCGGACCTGGAGCTTACGGAGACCTTTGTGCGGATGGGCGTGGACGAGCTGTCGGTGGCACCCTCCATGGTGCTGAAGGTGAGAAAGGTGATCCGGGAGATCGGTGAATGAGGGCTTTCAAGACAAGATCTGATTGAACAGAGGCCCCTTTTCTGTTATAGTTGACGGGACAAGAAACAATTTGCGCCGTCCGTCGCCGGGGCGGCCGATGAGGAAGAGGCGGAGGGCGCGTTTGGCGCGTGAGACGGCATTTTGTCCGGTATGATCGGAGAAGGGGATGGATTATGATCAGGAAGGCAGTGGAGCGGGATATTGATCAGGTGGAGGAAAGCTACACCGAGGTTTTGCGGTATGAGCAGGAGCACGGGGCCTATACCGTCTGGAAACTGGGGGTTTACCCCACAAGAGCGACGGCGGAGGAAGCTCTGAAAAACGGTGCCCTCTATGTGATGGAGCAGGAGGGAGAGATCTGGGGAAGTGTCATTTTGGACAGGACGCAGCCAAAGGAGTATGAGGCGGTGAATTGGAGCCAGGATGCCGGGGCTGACGGGGTACTGGTGATCCATCTGCTGTGCGTTCGGCCTTCAAAGGCGGGGCGGGGCATAGGCAGAGCTCTGGTGGAGTTTGCTCTAAAGGAGGGCCGGCGGCTGGTCCTCGGGGCGGTCAGGCTGGATACAGGGGCTCAGAACAAGCCGGCGGTAGCGTTGTACAAAAAGCTGGGCTTTTCCCTGGCGGGAACCGGGGACATGGCCGTCGGCGGCCGGATCGCCCACCGGAATCATTTGTTTTTTGAAAAGCGGATACTAGAGCGTGTTTGAAAATTCATTGCACCTGTCTGGCAGCCCCACTTTGCGGCCTATCCGAGCCCGATTTCGTCAGCGTAGCCCCACTACGCCTCCTCAATCGGACCCGGATATCCCACAAATTGGGACTACCATCCAGGCACAAGCAATTTTCAAACACGCTCTAGCGCACGGAAATCCGTCTGACGGGATAGCGGATCACGGTGCGCAGCTTCTCCGGCGCGGCCCTTCTGGGATCACTCAGATAGATTTCATGGTGGAATCGCCCTGTGCCGAGATCCGGCTTATAGCCCTGCTCCCGCGCGAAAGCATCCATCCTCTCCAGGGTGTCCGGCTCTTGATCGTAGCTGCCGATGTGCATACACTGGACGCAGATTCCTTCTTTATAAGTAAAAAATTCCGCTCCGGAAAAATCACTCTTCTTTTTCTCGGAGGCCTCCCGCAGAGCCCATTGAAATACCTCCTCCGTGACAAACTCCGGCAGGCGGATCATGGAGATCCACCGGAAGTCCTCCTTGCGGGAGTAGTCAATTGGTCCTCCCTCTTCCTGCCACCAAAGCCCCTCCAGGGGAGGCACCACATAGGAGAAATACCCCGGGATTTTGTGGCTTCCCTTGTAGCTCATCTTGATGGTAAAGGCGATGCCGTACAGCAGTCCCATGGCCGCCTTATATTCTCCTCCCTCCTGGTTGGGATTTCCCTTTCCCCTGACAGCGATATAATTCATCTCCGGTATCTCCAGGATTCCCGGAGTCTTTGGCGGCAAATAAAATTCCTTGTATTCCTTTTTGTAGTCAAATGCCATGTCGTTCACCTCACATTTCTTTGTAGAGCGCGTCTGAAAATTCCCCGCGCCTGTCCAATCGCCCCGCCTTGCGGGCACATCCAAGCCCAATTCCGCAGGCGTAGCTCCACTACGCTTCCTCAATCGGGCAAAGCTCCGGGGATTTGTCTGCCTTTTGGTATTTTTTGCTCATGCGTTCCAGCACAATCCTCATTTCCTCCCGGATCTCCTCCGGCTCCAGCAGCGTCACTTGATCCTGAAAGGTCAGCAGCCAGGATACCAGATTATCCCGGTGGGTATAGTCCCCGCAAAACAGCAGCCGCCCGTCCGGCTGTTCCTGAAAGCAGCCGGCTCCGAACTCCTCCACCAGCCGCCACTTGCAGCTCCCCTCAAAGAGCGCCTTCACCCGGATTCCGCCCGGAAAAATCCGCTCATTGCTCAAATCAGGCAGAGGCGCCTGCCTTTTTGGAAACTGCTCTTCGGTCAGCCTTAGCCCCTCCATCCGGTTCAGCTTGAACAGCCGGAAATCCGCCCGGCTGCCGCACCCCTCCGTTCCACTCCGGCCGGCGCGAGGCAGAGCTTCACTGGAGACCTTGCGCCCCCACACATACCAGCTGGACCACCGGAAAATCAAGTAGTAGGGCTCTATGGTCCGGCTGCTCTCCCCGTTGGGGGAGAAATACCGAAATTCCAGCTTCCGCTGACCGTCGATGGCCCTGCGTATCATCTCGATCTTGGGAGCCAGGGAGGCCTTGTACCAGGAGGAAAGGTCAATCAATACCGACTGGTTCCCTGTCAAAAAATCAGAAGAGCCCGCAGAGAGCTTTTCCATCAGCTGGGCGTAGCGGTTTGTGCCATTGATACTGTCAAGGCTTCGCAGTCCGGCCAGAATATCCCGCATTTCCCCGCTGGTCAAAAGAGTCCGGTCCACCCGGTAATTCTCCATAATAGAGATGCCGCCTTTGGCTCCCTGCCTCGTCACGATGGGAATCCCGGCCCGGCACAGCTCCTCGATATCCCGGCTGATGGTTCTCCTGGAAACCTCAAACTGCTCCGCCAGCCGGGGAGCGGTAACCGAATCCCGCTGCAATAAAATGGACAGTATCCCGATCAATCGGTCTATCTTCATATAAGCTCCTTTCTCCTTCATCCTACCATTCAAAACATGACAGCAGTATGTCCTGTTTCTAAATTATAGCAAAAAAAAAGACCGGAAGGACAGATTCCGGCAAAATAAACAGAGGCCTTAGATGAAAAACATTACTGTCTGCGCGCCAGCCAACATACAGCCGCCTGTCACGGCGGCGTCCGAATGAATAATAACTGGAAAGCATGGCGTTTTCCCAGACGGACCGCAGGGGACTGCCCGGTGGTGGTCAATCCCCCGCCGCTTGATTGGACGAATTGTCCAATGACAATTCAGAGAAAATTCGTTATGATAGCTTCAGATCATTACTCGACCCCGTCGATGAGAAAGAGATAGGAGACCTGAAAAACCTCCGAGAAGGCCTTCAGCTCCAGATCAGTGACGTAGCGCTGGTTAGTCTCGATGCGGGTGATGACATTTTTATCCATATCATAGCCTGCCAGCTGGAGCTTTTGAGCCAGATCACGCTGGGACATATTGTGATCCTTACGCAGCTGGACCAGCCGACGGCTGATCAGATTCTTTTCGCCGGTTTGCGTTCTTGGCTTTGGCATATTATTCTTTTCCTCTCCTGGTAAAAGAGCACAATTGTCTCGTTTTTTGCACTATATGCATTGATTTTACAAGGATAAGGAGGTAAAATCGGTTGTAAAAGTGAGACAAAAAGGAAAACCGGATTTCGAATAAAAAAGAGAGGAATAAAAAGAGCAATTTGGGACAAGGCTTTAATAAAGTCCCTGGAAGAACGCATTGATGTCTGTACGGAAAATTTGGGCCAGGGCCACGAGCTCACTGACTTTGATATTCATGCGGTTCGTTTCCAGCTTGGCGTAGGTGCTTTTGGATATAGAGAGGCCCATCAGGTGCAGTCTTGCCACCACCTGATCCTGAGTCAGCTTATTTTGATAGCGAAGGGCCTGGATATTTTTGCCGATATCCATGTCCGGTCTGATTTTCTGCATCGCATGGTCCTCTTAAAACATTGAATTTCGTGATAACGAAAGTTTTATGATTGATTCTACTGGTACTATCCTTTATAATGTTTCGCAATAAAGAATTATTTGAAAAAAGGAGAGTTTTTATGCGCCAGGAAGACATAGAGCAGTTTGCGTTTTGGTATCTGTGCGGGGAGCGGGACAGGGCGCTGCTGCAGGGGAAGGCAGAGATGGAGGCGGAGGATTTTGACCGGCTGACGTACTTGTCGGCTTATTTCGGTATGGAGCGGTACAGCGCCAGACTGTGGGAGCAGTTTGGGGAGCGGTTTGGGAAGATCTATGAGGAGATCAGCGCTTTTGTGGGGGAGGAGGAGATAGCGGAGAGCGTCAGGCTTCATGAGACCTGGATATCCGATTTTTGCGGCAACGCGCCCACCAGAGAATTGGAGGGATGGCTGAGAGCACTGGATTTGGAGCTATGTATGGGGCTAAAATGATTTCGGAAAAATATGGTTTCATTCAGCGGAATTCTTTGGCTATTTTCACGAGGGTTTCACCCTTTACAGGTTTTGGGATTTTATGGTAAAGTATCCAAGGAGATTATTGACAGCAGTTTAGACAGGTTCGTAATCTGCCGTGCTGATGAAAAAAGAAGATTCAGAAGCGCAAAATTTCATTGCCGGAGACATTGCTGAGCGGCGGCGGAGAGGATTGAGATGGATTTTGCGGGGAGCGGTGAAGAGGTCTGAATTGTTGCGATTATTGTTAAAAGGAGAAAATGCCATGGGAGGTATATTTGGAGTAGTTGCGAAGAGAAGCTGTACGCTGGAGCTGTTTTACGGGGTGGATTACCATTCCCATCTTGGGACCCGCAGAGGCGGCATGGCTGTCTGTGGAGAACACGGCTTTCAGAGGGCCATCCACAATATTGAGAATTCCCCCTTCCGGACCAAGTTTGAGCGGGATGTGGAGGAGATGGAGGGAAATCTGGGGATCGGCTGCATTTCTGACTATGAGCCGCAGCCGCTGCTGGTACAGTCTCATCTGGGCAGCTTTGCCATCACCACGGTGGGGAAAATCAACAACATGGAGGAGTTGCTGACCTACGTATATGAGAATGGCAACACTCATTTCCAGGAGATGAGCAACGGCCAGGTCAATGCCACGGAGCTGGTGGCGGCGCTGGTCTGCAAGAAGGACAGCATCGTGGAAGGGATCCGCTATGTCCAGGAGGTGGTGGATGGCTCCATGACGCTGCTGCTGATGACGAAGGAGGGGATCTATGCCGCCCGGGACCGGATGGGCAGGACGCCGCTGATGGTGGGGCGGAAGGAGGACGCGTTCTGTGTGTCCTTTGAGAGCTTCGCCTATATCAATCTGGGATATACAGATCACTACGAGCTGGGACCGGCGGAGATCGTGTTCCTTACGCCGGATGGCGTGAAGACGGTGAGCCCGGCGGGAGAGCAGATGCGGATCTGCTCCTTCCTTTGGGTGTATTATGGGTATCCCACCTCGGCCTATGAGGGTGTGAATGTGGAGGAGATGCGCTATCACTGCGGCAGCATGTTGGCGAAGCGGGATAAGGGAAAGGTGAGCCCGGATATCGTGGCGGGCGTGCCGGACTCCGGGGTGGCCCACGCCATCGGCTACGCCAATGAGTCGGGGATTCCCTATGCGAGACCCTTTATCAAAT
>CAZGRM010000106.1:0-11417 GCA_964528295.1 uncultured Lachnospiraceae bacterium | reverse complement strand
TTCCCCCATGAATGGGGGCTAGGGGGTTGAAGTGTCGAAGACACTTTTTTATTTAACAATATCTAAACGTTTATATGGACGTTTAGATTCAAAAGATAAAGAAAAATTGTCGAACATGACCAAAAAGAACTGCAAACCCAGGGCGAAATCCGGCGAAAAATCGTCTAAAATCAACAAAAGCAAAATAGCATCTAAAAATTTATTGAAAAATTATTAAACTGTCTATATAATGTGTTTATAAAAAGAGGAGAGAAAAGGATGTAAACAGTATGAAAACCACAATACGTGAAATCAGCAGGCTTACAGGTTTTTCTCCGGCTACTGTGTCAAACGCTCTGAACAAAAAACCAGGAGTGAACAAAAAGACCGCAGGGCAGATTTTTCAAACCGCAAGAGAGCTGGGCTACTTCGGTGAGGCAGTCGCCGATGAGAGGAAAATCAGACTTGTGATTTACAAGACAAACGGTTCCATCGCGGATAATACGGATCTTCTCACCATGATACTGGACGGCGCTCAGGCGGAATGCAAAAAAGCCGGGTATGAGCTGACTGTGAGGTACCTGGACCGGAGAGACGAGGATTTTGAACAGCTGGTCCAAAAGATCATTAAGGACGTCCATTCCCCGCTGATCGTCATCGGCGCGGAGCTTCTGGACGAGGACTTTCACTTTTTTGAGCATGTGAGCAGTCCCTTTGTGATCGTGAATTACTGGAACTCCCGGGTGAAGGGGAGCGGGATTTTGATTGACAATGAGGATGCGGTGATACGGGCGGTGGAGTATCTGGCAGAGAGAGGCCACCGGAAAATCGGGCATCTGAAAAGTAAATTTGGGGTATCTACGTTCCGGGAACGGGAGGCGGGATACCGGAAGGGTCTGGATAAGAACGGAATTCCATTCTGCCAGGATTACACGGTTCCGCTGGAGCTGACCCTGGAGGGGGCCTACCGGGGGATGCGGCGGTATCTGGAGAGCAGGCCAAAGCTGCCCACCGCTTATTTTGCGGATAATGACAGCATCGCGCTGGGCGTCATCAAGGCGCTGAAGGAGGCGGGGCTAAGGGTGCCAGGAGAGATTTCGATCATCGGCTTTGACGATGTGGCCTTTGCGGAGATTTCCTCACCCAGACTCAGCAGCCTCCGGGTGCCGGGAAGAGCCATGGGCTCCATGGCGGTGCGGCAGGTGCTGGATCTGGTGACGGAGGGGGAGCCGGTGCGGACCAAGATTTTGGTGTGCTCGGAGCTGATCGAGCGGGACAGTGTGAGCGATATACGGATGGACGGCGACCCAAGGCCGGTCCGGGCGGTTTGAGCCGCGGATTTGATGGATGGTGGATTTACGCCACATAATTTATAGAAGGAGGACAACTATGGCAACCATAAAACTGGGATTCGCGCCCACCAGGAGAAGCATTTTCAGCGCTCCGGACGCGATAAAGTACAGAGGGCTGACGGCAAAGCGGCTCCAGGAGCTGAACATTGATTTCGTGGATATCACAGATATCAACGAGGAGGGGCTCCTCTACAACGACGCGGATATGTATAAAATCGCGGAAAAATTTAAGAGAGAAAAGGTGGACGGCCTCTTTCTTCCCCACTGTAATTTCGGCACGGAGTATGAGTGCGCGAGGCTGGCCAAGGAGCTGAACGTTCCGGTGCTTCTGTGGGGACCTCTGGATGAGCGGCCCGAGCCGGACGGTACCAGGCTGAGAGATACCCAGTGCGGACTGTTCGCCACGGGAAAGGTGCTGCGCCGTTTCCGGATTCCCTTCACCTACATGACCAACTGCCGGCTGAATGATCCCGTATTTGAGCGGGGCATCCGGGACTTCCTTGCGGTGTGCAACGTGGTAAAGACCTTCCGAAATATACGCATCCTTCAGATTTCCACCCGCCCCTTTGATTTCTGGACCACCATGTGCAACGAGGGAGAGCTTCTGGAGCGGTTTAATATCCAGCTTGCCCCGATCCCCATGCCGGAGCTGACCGATGAGCTGAAAAAGGCCAAGGCGGAGGGCACCGAGGTGGCGGAGGTGATGGAGTATTGCAGGAACCACATGGAGATCCTGGTGAGGGAGGAGGAGCTGGAGAACGTGGCGGCCCTGAAGGTGGCCATGACGCGTCTGGTGAAGAAGTACGGATGCCAGGCGGCGGCGATCCAGTGCTGGAACCAGCTTCAGTCTGAGATCGGCATCATGCCCTGCGCGGCCAACTCCCTGATGAACGAGGAGGGGATCCCGGTGGTCTGTGAGACCGATATCCACGGAGCCATCACCGCCCTTCTGGTGGAGGCGGCGGGCATGGGAGAGACCCGCAGCTTCTTTGCGGACTGGACCATCCGTCACCCGGACGTGGCGAACGGAGAGCTTCTCCAGCACTGCGGTCCCTGGCCCTTGTCGGTGGCGAGGGAGACGCCGAAGCTGACCTACCCCCTGGCCTTTGACCATCCGGGCAGCATCACGGCGGAGGCGAAGCACGGCGACGTGACTTTGGCCCGGTTTGACGGGGACAACGGGGAATACTCCCTGCTCCTTGGCAACGCGAAGGGAATCGACGGTCCCAAGGGGATGGGCACCTACCTGTGGGTGGAGGTGGAGAACATCAAGCGGCTGGAGGCCAAGATCGTGGAAGGCCCCTACATTCATCACTGTGTGGGAATTCACAGAAACGTGGTGCCGGTTCTCTACGAGGCATGTAAGTATATGGGAATCGCTCCGGACCTTTACGATCCGGTGGAGGAAGAGGTCAAGGCATATCTGAGAGGAGAATGAGCCATGGAAAATTTGAAGGTACTGTCCTATGAGCTGCGCAAAAACGTGGTGGATATGATTATAGAAGGAAAGGGCGGACACATCGGCGGCGACATGAGCGTGATGGACATCCTGGTGGAGCTCTACTTTGAGCAGATGAATATCAGCCCGGAAAACGCCGATGACCCGAACAGGGACCGCTTTATCATGAGCAAGGGCCATTCTGTGGAGGCGCTGTACGCGGTGCTGGCGAAAAAGGGATTCTTCTCCATTGATCAGGTGATCGCGGAATTTTCCAAATTTGGCTCCAAGTTCATCGGACACCCCAACAACAAGCTGCCGGGCATCGAGATGAATTCCGGATCCCTGGGACACGGCCTTCCCGTCAGCGTGGGAATGGCCCTGGCGGGAAAAATGAACGGACAGAGCTACCGGGTCTACACCGTGATGGGCGACGGAGAGCTGGCGGAGGGCTCCGTGTGGGAAGGAGCCATGGCGGCTCACCAGTACGGGCTGGACAACCTGTGCGCCGTGGTGGACCGGAACCGGCTTCAGATTTCCGGCAACACCGAGGACGTGATGGGGCACGATGATCTGGGGCAGCGCTGGTCAGCCTTTGGCTGGCACGTGATTTCCGTGGACGGAAATGACTACAAAGAGCTGAGGAAGGCCTTCGACGAGGCGAAGACCGTGAAGGGAAAGCCCACGGTGGTGATTGCCAATACGGTGAAGGGCTGCGGCTCTCCCGTGATGGAAAATAAGGCGAACTGGCATCATAAGGTGCCAAGCCCAGAGGAATATCAGCAGATTATCAAGGACTTTGAGGAGAGAAAGGAGGCGGCGCGCCATGAATAAGATACCGAACCGCCAGGCCATCTGCGAGGTGCTGATGGAGAGAGCAAAAGAGGATAAGGATATCGTGGTGCTGTGCAGCGATTCCAGAGGGAGCGCTTCCCTGGCCCCCTTCGCGGCGGCCTTCCCGGAGCAGTTCGTGGAGGTGGGAATCGCGGAGCAGGATCTGGTAAGCATTTCGGCGGGGCTGGCCAAATGCGGGAAAAAGCCCTTCGCGGCCTCCCCGGCCTGCTTCCTTTCCACCAGAAGCTACGAGCAGGCAAAGGTGGACTGTGCTTATTCCAACACAAATGTGAAGCTGATCGGCATCAGCGGAGGCATCAGCTACGGCGCTCTGGGAATGAGCCACCATTCGGCTCAGGATATCGCGGCCATGTCGGCGATCCCCAACATGAGAGTGTATCTGCCCAGCGACCGCTTCCAGACGGCGAAGCTGATCGAGGCCCTTTTACAGGACGAGAAGCCGGCCTATATCCGGGTGGGGAGAAATGCGGTGGAGGACATCTACAGCGAAGAAAGCTGCCCCTTTGAGATGGACAAGGCTACTGTGGCGGCAGAGGGCGGCGATGCGGCAATCATCGCCTGCGGCGAGATGGTACGCCCGGCCCTGGACGCGGCAAAACTTCTGGAAAAGGAAGGAATCCACGCGGCGGTGGTGGATATGTACTGCGTGAAGCCTCTGGACCGGGAGGCCATTATCCGGGCGGCAAAGAACGCGAAGCTGGTGGTCACGGTGGAGGAGCACGCCCCCTTCGGAGGCCTGGGCTCCATGGTGAGCCAGGTGGTGGGCAGCGAATGCCCGAAGAGAGTGATCAATCTGGCTCTCCCGGACGCGCCGGTCATCACAGGCACCTCAAAGGAAGTCTTTGATTATTACGGACTGAACGCGGAGGGCATCGCGAAGACGGTACGGGAGGCGCTGTAATGGCCAAATATGTATTGGGGATTGACCAGAGCACCCAGGGAACGAAGGCGCTGCTCTTTGATCAGCAGGGAGAGCTGATCGGCCGGACGGATCTGCCCCACCGTCAGATCATCGATGAGAAGGGCTGGGTGGAGCACGATCTGGAGGAGATTTACGGAAACACCATCCAGACTGTGAAAAATCTGGTGGAAAAGACAGGAATCGACAAAAATGACATCCAGGTGCTGGGAATCAGCAACCAGCGGGAGACTGCGGCGGCCTGGAACCGCCGGACCGGCGATCCGGTGTACAACGCCATCGTGTGGCAGTGCGCCAGGGGGGCCAAAATCTGTGAGGCTCTGGAGGCGGCGGGATACGGGGAGCTGATCCGCTCCCGCACCGGGCTCCAGCTTTCCCCCTATTTCTCGGCGGCCAAGCTGGCCTGGGTGCTGCAAAATGTGGAGGCGGCGCAGGAGGCGGCCAGAAAGGAGGAGCTGTGCTGCGGCACCATCGACAGCTGGCTGGTTTTCCGCCTCACCAATAAAAAGCAATTTCGCACCGACTATTCCAACGCCTCCAGGACACAGCTCTTCAATATCCGTACCCTGACCTGGGATCGGGAGGTGTGCGGGCTGTTCGGGATCCCGGAGAGCAGTCTGGCGGAGGTGACAGACTCCGACGGAGACTACGGCGAGACCGATTTTGAAGGCTTTCTCGATCATCCCATCCCCATCCGGGGAGTGCTGGGGGATTCCCACGGCGCCCTCTTCGGCCAGGGCTGCCACAGAAGGGGAATGATCAAGACCACCTACGGGACCGGCTCCTCCATCATGATGAATATCGGAGAGCAGCCGGTGTTCAGCCGCCAGGTGGTGACCTCCCTGGCCTGGAAGATCGGCGGAAAGGTGAATTACGTGCTGGAGGGAAATATCAACTACACCGGAGCGGTGATTTCCTGGATGCAGAAGGATCTGGGGCTGATCGCTTCCCCGGGGGAGACCCAGGAGCTTTCCCGGGCGGCCAATCCGGAGGACGGCACCTATCTGATCCCGGCCTTCACCGGGCTGGGCGCTCCCTACTGGGACAGTGAGGCCCGGGCCGCCTTCTGGGGCATGAGCCGGACCACCGGGCGGGCCGAGCTGGTAAAGGCGGGACTGGAGAGCATCGCCTACCAGATCGCGGATGTGCTGGAGGCCATGAGGCAGGAGTCGGGGATCGACATAGAGGAGCTGCGGGTGGACGGCGGTCCCACCAGAAACACCTACCTGATGCAGTTCCAGAGCGACATATCCGCCCTCCCGGTGCAGGTACCGGGCGCGGAGGAGCTTTCCGGCATCGGCGCGGCATATGCGGCGGGCATCGGAGCCGGCATCTACGACCGCGAGACCCTGTTCTCCAGAATGCGGCGAAGCCGGTTCGATCCCAAAATGCGGCCGGAGGTCCGGGCGGAGAAATACGCGGGGTGGAAAGAGGCAGTGAGGCGTGTGCTTGCGGACAATAAAAAATAATAATAAATGTGTGATATAGAAGTAAAGCTCGTATGAGGTTTACATAAAAAATTACGAAGGAGGATTTATCATGAATCTCAAAAAACTTATGGCACTGATGTTGACAGGTAGTATGGTAGCGGGAATAGGAATTTCTGCCAGTGCCGCTACGGAAGTAACATTCTGGACGCTGAGCAGCAGACAGGAAGCGGTGGAGCCGATTGTGGAGGCTTTTAACGCGGCGAATGAGGATGTGAAAGTAACGGCGGCTTTCTATGACACAGACGGAATTAAGGATGCCTGCAAGGTGGCGGCTTCTTCCGATACGCTTCCTCATATGTGGTTTAACTGGGGCGGCAGCCTGGGCCAGTTCTATGTGGACAATGGAAAGACCTATGATCTGACCGCTTATGCGGAGGAGCATGGATGGGATGAGCTTTTCAGCGCCGGCGCGTTGAATTTGTGCACTCTGAGCGGACAGCTTTGTGGTTATCCCACCAGCTACAATGTACTGGGTGTTTACTACAACAAGAACATCTATGAAGAGTGCGGCATCGAGGTTCCCACCACTTTTGAAGAGTTTGAAGCGGCATGCGCCACACTGAAGGAGAATGGCTATACGCCGATGGAAGCGGACGGATTGTATGGCTGGCATGTGATGAGATGGGTAGAGCTGCTGATTGAGCACTATGCGGGCGCGGAGCTCCATGACAAGATGAACAGCTTTGAGGAAAGCTGGGACAATGAGGCGGTAGTTCAGGCTCTGACCAAGTACAAAGAGTGGGTAGACGCAGGATACTTCCCGGATGGATTCCTTACCGCGGATCCGAATGACGCGATTATGGGATTTGGTTCCGGCTCCACCGTAATGGATCTGGAAGGCCAGTGGTATGATGGAACTATTCTCCAGAATGAGCTGGATGTCAACAATTATGGAGCTTATCCGTTCCCCTCAGGCGGAACAAACAGAATGTCAGCTTTTGCTGAGATGACTCAGTTCAATGCGAATCTGACAGATGAGGAGTTGGATGCCTGCGTAAGATTTACGGATTATCTCCAGAGCGACGAGGTAGTTGCTGAGTACAGCGAGTGGTACAATCTGCCCCTGCCCAAAGATGGAGCGACTGCGCCGGAAGAGCAAATTAATGTAAATGGAATGCTTGAGACATCTAATACTAACGGTACTTTCACCATCACAGACCAGGCGTTCCCCACAGAAGTAGCGGATGTGTTGTTTGACGCGCAGGATGCCATCGCAAATGACCAGATGACCCCGGAAGAGGCCGCTGCGAATATCCAGGCAGCTGTTGAAGCTTACCTGGCAAAATAATCCGTAAAATAAAAAAGCATCAACGAATGGTTGTATGTACGGATTTCCCGGCGGGCCGGCGTAAGCCGGCCCGTTCTGTATCATAGAATGGAGAAAAGAGGATGAAGAAGAAAAAATCAAATTTTGGCGCTTATGCGTTTCTCATTCCCGCAATGGTGATTTATCTCTCGGTCATCGTCATTCCTGTAATATATTCGCTGGTTATCAGCTTATTTAAATGGAATGGCGTAGCGGAAATGGAATTTGTGGGGCTGGGAAACTATATCACTCTGTTTACCGCGGACGCTACCTTCTTGATCGCATTAAGGAATAACCTGATTTGGATTGTGTTGACGGTCTGTGTCACCATGACAGTGGCTTTAGGTTTTGCGGTTCTGCTGAACAAGCAGTTCAAAGGACGGACGGTGTTTCGGGCGCTCTTTTATTTCCCTTGCGTTATAGCGCCTATCGCCGTAGCTATTATCTGGCGTTGGATTTACAACCCGAATATTGGATTTATCAATCAATTTTGCGCGGCATTGGGAATTAATTTTAAGCAGACCTGGATTTCAGATCCTAAGGTGAGTCTGTATGCTATTTTCATTGCTTCTTTGTGGCAGGGAATCGGACAGCCCATGATTTTGTTTTTGGCTGGTTTGCAGTCTGTCTCTGTGGAAGTGCTGGAGGCGGCTACCATTGACGGAGCTACCCCGGTGAAGAGGTTTTTCCTGGTAACGATTCCTTTGATGAAGCAAACGTTTGTAATGGTACTGGCGACACTGATCACAGCGGCCATGAAGGTGTATGATATCGTGCAAGGCCTTACCGCGGGCGGTCCTAACAACTCTACTCAGGTGCTTGGTACTTACATGTACTCCCAAACCTTCCAGTACAATAATGTGGGTATGGGTACCACGGTGGCCTGTGTGATGGTTTTAATGATGATGGTTGTAATTGTCCCGTATATATCATTTACGGCGAAAGAAAATTAGGAGGGGTAGGGCATGAATGGAAAAAGCAAAAAAATAACAAAGAAGGTTCTGTTATATGCATTGCTGATCATACTGGCCATCATTTGGATTATCCCGATTTTTACTCTGATTGCCACATCTTTGAAGCATAAAAAGGACTTTATGAGCGGATTAAGTCTCTTTCAGCTTCCGGCCGAGATTGCCTGGGACAATTTTTCTAACGCAATCACAAAAGGGCGGCTGATTACCTATATGAAAAATGATCTGATCGTATCGTTTTTGAAGGTGCCGTTGGGAATTTTTGTTGGTTCTCTTGCCGCGTTTGCTCTGACTAGAACGAATGTCAAGCATAAAACAGGGATTTTTGTGTTTTTCCTGGTGGGTATGATGCTTCCTATGCAGACAGCGTTGGTTCCGATTAATATTATTTTCAGCAAGTTGAATCTTTTGAATACTTATTTTGGATTGTTTTATGTCTACGTAGGCTTTGGACTTTCTTACTGTATTTTGATTATGAGGGGATTTATGCTGGGAATCCCGAAGGATCTGGATGAGGCGGCCTATATTGACGGATGTAATAAATGGCAGCTTTACACAAGAGTTATTCTTCCGGTATCGAAACCGGCAATCGCCACATTGTTTATTACCGATTTCCTTTCTACCTGGAATGAGTATCTGTTGGCCAGCATCATTATTAATGATAATACGAAGAAGACAGTTCCGGTGGGAATCATGACCTTCGTAGGAGAGCATGGTACGGATTATGGATATCTCTGTGCCGGAGTGCTTGTGTCGGTGATTCCGGTTATGATAGTATATTTGGTGTTCCAGAGATACTTTGTGGAAGGTATGGCTGGAGCGGTAAAGAGCTGAGCCAGCTGGACGAGGGTGCTTTTTGAAGAGGGTTCCGATTGAGGAGCCGCATGAACGCAAAAGGTCTGTAGAAGGAGGAAGATGGAAATGGCAGACATTCAGAAGGTTGTAGAAAAATGGGGAATTTTTGAGATCGCTTGTGAGGGTATTTCTGAGGGAAATCCTTTTACGGAGCGGAGGATCACAGGATGCTTTACCGGGAGACAGGAGAAGGTGACTGTGGAGGGCTTTTACGATGGAAACGGGATCTACCGGGTGCGGTTTATGCCCTCCTTTGAGGGGGAGTATACCTACCGGATCGAGGGGAACTTCGGCGGGGAAGCGCGGGAGGGCAGCTTCACGGTGACGGTTCCCGGGGAAGGAAATCACGGCCCGGTGCGGGTGGCGAACACGTATCACTTTGCCTACGAGGACGGAACGCCCTATTATTCCATAGGGACCACCTGCTACGTGTGGGACCTGCAGTCGGATGAGCGGATTCAGGAGACGCTGGAAACGCTGAAGGAGAGCGCCTTCAACAAGATCCGTTTCTGCGTGTTCCCGAAGCATTACGATTACAACCTGGGTGAGCCCCGGTCCTACCCTTACGAGGGGACTCCCATGGATTCCAGCGTGCTGACAAAGGAGAATTTTCTCCAGTATACCGGAAAGACGGAGGGAAATCATTTTGACCTGACCCGGTTCAACCCGGAGCACTTCCGGCATATAGAGTGGTGTATCGAAAAATTACAGGAGCTGGGAATCGAGGCGGACCTGATCGTGATGCATCCCTATGACCGCTGGGGCTTTTCTCAGATGACAAAGGAGCAGGACGCCCTCTACTGGAACTACGTGATCGCCAGATTTGCGGCCTACCGGAATGTGTGGTGGTCCCTGGCCAACGAGTTTGACCTGTTTGAGCACAAGGAGCTGGAGGACTGGGAGGGCTATGCGAAAATTATCTGCGAGAAGGATCCCTACCGTCATCTCAGATCCATCCACAACTGCCGTACCTTTTATGACCATAACCGCCCCTGGGTGACCCATTGCAGCATCCAGCGGCAGGATCTCTACAAGTCAGGGGAGATGGTTAATGAATGGCGGGAGAGGTACCGGAAGCCGGTGGTCCTGGACGAGATTGCCTACGAGGGAAATATCCAGCATGGCTGGGGCAATATCAGCGGGGAGGAGATGCTTCGCCGGTTCTGGGAGTGCGCCTGCCGGGGCGGCTATCCGGGCCACGGGGAGACCTACATGGACCCGGAGGATGTGCTCTGGTGGTCCCACGGAGGAAAGCTCCACGGGGAGAGCTGGAAGCGGTTCGGCTTCCTCCATGACATCATGACCGAGACCCCGGGCATCGGCCTCAGACCTTATGAGCGCTGCGGCTGGGATGAGGTGTGCGCCGTACCGGAGAAGGAGCTGCCCTACGGCACCCACAGCTATTATCTGGTCTACTACAGCTTCATGCGCCCCTCCTTCCGGGATTTCCATTTTGATGATGAAACCGCCTTCGAGGTGAAGGTGATCGACACCTGGAATATGACGACAGAAAACCGTGGCGTATTCCGCGGCAAATTCCGGGTAGAGCTGCCGGGAAGACCGTATATGGCGGTGCGGATAAAGAGAGTGGATAAATAAAAGGGGTTAATATTAAAAATTGCGGCCAACTTTCCTTTTGGAGGTTGGCCGTAAAAGGTGTCCTTCATGTTAAAGGAGTTTTGATGATAAATCGCATAGTGACAAAAATGTCGTACTGGATCAGAAGCATTTGATAAAGGTAGAATTCAGTGGCGAAAATGCCCCATATTCCGCAGCAGGAAGATACTATCTGAGGACGGCTGATGAAGACAGAGAGGTTACACCTGATAAATTAAAGGTTTTCTTCGTTGCAAATAAATATCGGGAGCTATGAGAAAAGGGAAAGCCGAATGCAACAGCAAAGCAAATCAGAGAGGTGTTGGCAAATAGTTTCGCACATGCAATATATAATGGTCGGACAACCCATGAGATATGTATTCATCCGGGTATGATTACAGTCTACAGCCCCGGAGAATATGCAAGTAAACATAAGCCGGAGGAATACATAAAGGACAATATCGAATCGGAAATCAGAAACGCTACGATTGCAAAGATTTTATATTTGAGTAAATCCATAGAGCAGTTTGGCAGCGGATTCAAAAGGATTAACAGCTTATGTAACGATGTCGGCATTAAATATTCCTATGAGAATAGAGAAAATGGATTTAAGTTTGTCATCTACAGGCCAGAGTTTCAAAGTGACATTCCAAGTG
>CAZGRM010000105.1:0-11424 GCA_964528295.1 uncultured Lachnospiraceae bacterium | reverse complement strand
GCTTCAGGTGCCTGTGGTAGCAATATCGTGAGGGTTCAAGTCCCTTTCTCCGCATGGATGGATGCGAAACAAAGCTGGTATGGTTTTTGTTTCGCATTTTTTGTGTAAAACAGCGCAAAGCGCGGAACGAATTTGTTCCGCGCTTTGCGCTGTTTGTTTCTTTTTTTCTTTTGACCTATAAAAACCGCAGAGCGTCCCGGAACCAGCCCTCGGCGCTGTAGGGCGGCTTTTCCTCCTCACAGGCGGTCACGCCGTTGGCCAGGGCCAGGCCGTGATGGCCCTTTTCATAGATGTGGAGCTCAAAGGGGATGCCCTCCTGGCAGAGCCTTGCCGCAAAGTTCATGCTGATCCTGGGGTCCAGCAGCTCGTCCTCTCCGGTGTGCCACAGGAAGCAGGGCACGGTGTTTTCGCAGATGTGCTCCAGGGGGCTGTATTTTTTGGTGGTGGGCAGGTCGGGATTTCTCTCGCCTGTCATGGCCAGGGCCACGGTTTGGGCCAGCTCAGTGGGGGGATCTCCGGTGCACTTCCGGTACAGCACATAGTCCGCCAGGGGGTAGGACAGGATAGCCTTAAAGGGTTTCAGGTCCCGGCTTTCGCAGCCCAGCTTTTCCGCCAGCCAGGACTCCGCCCAGGCCGAGGTGTAGAGGGCGCACAGGTGGCCGCCCGCGGAGAAGCCGCAGATGCTCACCGCCTCCTCATCCAGATTCCACTCCTTCGCGTGCCGCCGGATCAGCAGCATGGCCGTTCCCAGATTTACCAGGGGATCCGGGAAAATCCCCTCCTCTCCCACCCTGTAGCGCAGCACGAAGGCATGGAAGCCCTCCGAATTAAATTTCAGGGCGATGGGTTCCCCCTCCCGGTCGGACAGCCACTGATAGGCGCCGCCAGGGCAGACGATGACGGCGGGGCGCTTTTGGCCCACCTGATATTGATCCGAGGACCGGAGGAGATAGGTCTCCAGAACCACCTCCGGCCTGTTTTCATCCAACACAAAGCTTTGATTTCGCATATTTTTTCCTCCTATCCCTTCACGGCTCCCGCTGTCATTCCCTTGATCAGCTGCTTCTGCATCGCCAGGAAGACGATGATGATGGGTATGGCCGAGAGTATGATGCCGGCCATGGCGGTGGCGTAGTCCTTGTCGTTCTGGGAGAACAGCAGCTTCAGCGCCAGCGTCACCGTCCTCAGCTTTTCCCTGGAAATCATCAGGCTGGTCAGCAGAAAGTCGTTCCATATGGAAAAGGACTGGACCACGATGATGGTGGCAAAGGAGGGCCGCACCAGGGGGAGCACGATTTTATAAAAGGTCTGATAGACATTGCAGCCGTCGATGCGGGCCGCCTCCTCCAGCTCCACCGGTATGGTTGACATGAAGTTTGTCTGCATGAAAATGCCGAAGGACATGCCGGTGGATATGTACAGCAGAATGAGGCCCACTCTGGAGTTGGTCATTCCCATAGAGTTCCAGATCCGGTAGATCGGCATCATCAGCGCCTGGGACGGAACCAAATAGCCGATGACAAAATAGACCAGAAGTCCCCGGAACAGCTTGCTTCTGCCTCTGGCGATGGCCCAGGCTGTCACGGTGCACAGCAGCGCCATGATCACCACGCTGACCGCCGTATAGAGAAATGAATTGAGGAAGGCCGTTCCCAGATTCAATTTGTTCACCGCATTGGCGTAATTTTCCAGATTGAAGGCCGCCGGCAGGGACAGAGGGCTGCCCAGGTACAGCTCCTTTTTCGTCTTAAAGGAAAAGTTGATAATCATTAAAATGGGGAACAGAAACAGGACGCAGACCACCGTGCCGATGACCTGGGCGATAACATTTTCCCTGGTCATCGCCACCTTTTCTTTTTTTCGCATTTACATCTGCACCTCCTTTTTCCTGAAATATTTCATCTCCACCAGGGCGATGAGCAGAAGCAGAACGCTGAGGCTCACCGTAAAGGCGGAGCCGTAGCCGTACTCCTTGTGATCAAAGGTGGTGGTGTAAATGAAGTAGACGATGGAGGTGGAGGACCGCCCCGGGCCGCCCTGGGTGGAGGTCACCAAAATGTCGTAGGTCTTCAGGGCTCCTGTGGACAGGCAGATGGTCACGGTGGAGATGGCGGGCATCAGCAGCGGAATGGTGATCCGGAAAAACTGCTGCACCGCATTTGCTCCGTCTATTTTCGCGGCGTCGTAATATTCATCGTTGATGGATTGCAGGGCCGCCAGATATACCATCATCCACAGCCCCGTCCACTGCCAGACATTGACGATGGTCAGTCCCTGGATCACCGTGTCGGGGCTGCCCAGCAGCGCCAGATTCACGTCCAGATGGAGCCTGGATACCAGGTCGGGGAGCACCACCCCGTAGATTTTCGTCCACACAAAGCCTGTCACGATGGAGCTGAACAGGCAGGGAATGAACACAATGGCCTTGTAAATCCCGGAGAACCGGACAATCTTGTCCAGCATCACCGCGAACAGGAGGGCCAGCACGTCCCCTAAGGCGGCGTTTAGTATGGCAAATACGATGGTGAATTTCCAGACTTGCCTGGCGCTGCTGTCGGAAAACATTTTCAAATAATTCTGTATGCCCACAAAATCCAGCTGTTTGCTGAAGCCGTCCCAGGAGGTGAAGGAATAGTAGATGCTCATAAAGATCGGCAGAATGATACCCACGGTAAACAGAAGAAAGGCGGGCATCACCATGGTGCCGTATTGGAATTCCAGCTTTTTTTCTAAGCTTCTGCTTTTTTTCATTGCTCGTCTCCTTTACCTAAAAGCGGCTTCCCTCAGTTTCTGAGTGAAGCCGCCAAATCTCGGACGGAAAATTATTCCGCGACTGTCTTAAATCCGCACACGCTGCTTCTGGCGTCCGCCGCTTCCAGGGCCTCCTCCAGAGTCATGTTGCCGTTCAGCCATTCTGAAACGTCACTGGAGCACTCATCCCAGAAGCCTGAAGCCGGGAGCTGGTTTGTGATGATGTTCTGGTCAATGATCTGATTATTCGCAACATAGGTATCAATGTCGGACTGGGAAGGATTTACAAAATGTACCTCCACGCCTTCAATCAGAGAGCCCTCTGAGACAGCGTCACACACGCTGGCCGCCACGTCTGTATCTGTCATCAGTGTAAAGATCGCGTCCACATACTCCGGGTATTCTGTATCAGCCGACTTAAAGAAGGTGAGATCCGGCTCAAAAATCAGATTGTTCACGCCCTGAGAATCCGGCACCGCAAATAAACCAAAATCAAAAGTGTCATCCAACTCCAGATAATTGTTGATGACCCAGGAGCCGTCCATCTGCATAGCCGCCTCCCCGGAGATAAATCTGGCGTCGCAGGTGGTCTGATCCACGGAGTAAGTGTCATCCCAGGAATGATCCATCATATATTTTACACGCTCATAGCCCTCCGAAAATTCCGGATCTGAGGCACTGCGCTCTCCGTTTTTGAATTCCTCTCCCCACTCCTGACTCACTGCCATTAGGTTATTTCCGGTCACAATAGCCGTGGTGTAAAGAATGTTTTCCATATAGTGAGTGGCAAAGGGCGTCACGCCGTTGCTCTCCAGCACCTCCACGATCTCCACGATCTCCTCCCAGGAGGTGGGGACCTCCAGGCCGTACTCCTCAAAAATGGCCCGGTTGTAGAAGATTCCTCCGAACAGCGCCGTGTAGCTCATGCCCAGCACCTGTCCGTCCACCGTAACGCCCGGCAGCGCGTTCGCCGCCACCTTTTCCATGTAGGGCTTTCCGGTCAGATCCTCCCACACGCCGTAGCTTCCGTAGTTGTTGGCGTCCTGGGATTTTCCGATCACGATATCCGGCATACCAGACTGGATATACTGCTGCATCTTGCTTTCCAGGTCGTTCCAGCTGATGATCTCCCACTCAATGGTGATGTTGGGATAGGCCTCTGTCACAGCCTCCTCGATGGCGTCCTCGTATCCGGTGCTGCACGCCAGGATTCTCAGGGTCACATCCTCCGTCAAGTCCTCCGCCGCCAATGCTGTCACACTGCCGCCCGCCACCATGGAGAGTGCCATACTGCCGCATAAAAGAGCAGATAACATACGTTTCTTTTTCATAGGGTACCTCCTTCAGAATGATTTGATGGCTAAATTATAAGCTTCCGAAGGAGAAATGTAGTAGAAATATTTTGTCCTTCTTTTTTGGAAAATTTTGCTCCGGTCAGCGAGGGCGCTTCATGTATTCGCTGGGGGAAAGGCCGGTGTAGCGCTTAAATACCTTGTTGAAGTAGCTGTAGTCGTCGTAGCCCACCAGGAAGGCCACCTCCGCCAGTTTGCGCTCCCCCTCCCTCAGATACTCCTTCGCGTGCTCCATCCGTACCTCCGTCAGATAGGTGATCAGATTTTTTCCCTCCGCCTTTTTAAAGCTTCTGGACAGGTAGGAGGCGTTCAGATAAAATTTGTCCGCCACATCCTGAAGGGTGATGCTCTCCCCGTAATTTTCATTTACGTACTCCTTAATCCTGCCGATGATGTTGTCCGTGATGGTGTGCTCCGCCTCCTCCCCCTCCTCGAAGCGGTCCAGCACCTGGGATAGCAAAGCCTCCACCGTATCCCCCTTCGGGTCCCGGCGGCTCAGCTCCGCCTCCGCGGTGTCAAACAGGTTCTGGAGCTCCAGGGCATCCTGCTCCTTCGCCTCGCTGACCGCCATATTCCGTATGGCCGCCAGCACCTGTACCGCCTCAAAGAGATACCAGTTTTCTATGTCCTGAAAATTGACGCCCTCAAAGAGAAGCTTTCTGATCTGACCCACATTCTTTCTGGAAAAGGCCTTCTTAAGCCCCATCTCCTGGCTCTGATACCGCTCCAGATTCCGGTAGGAGGTCACGTCCTCATACCGGGAATCAAATACATTTTTCCCGGAACCTATTTTTCTATTCCTGATTATTTTTGTGATCATATTTCTGTATTCGCCGGGTATGCTCCCATAGGCGCGAAGGAGCTGTCCCACGCAGAGATCCGCCGTCTCCGCCTCCCTCCACAGCTCAGACGCCTCCAGCCGCCGCCTGCACTCTTCCTCCTCCCGGGCCGCGAAGATCAGGTACTCCTCGGCCTTGTAGCAGTTTTCAAATACGGCCCCGTCGGGAAAGATTTTTTCCAGCTGCCGCCGGATCTCAAACCGCCGCCGGATCATTCCCTCCACAGTGGTCTCGGTCCCCCGGCCTCTGCCGCAGCGCAGCAGCAGCATCCGGCAGGGAAGGGGAATCCGCTCCAGAGCGACGGCCTCCGGGCTGTAACGGTCCCTGGCCGTAATGTAATTGCTCATCTCGATATCCCGCATGTAGCTTTGCAGCATTTCCTGATCCCGCAGCTGCTTCTGCCGCCGCTGCCGCTCCCTGTCCTCCTGATCCAGCAGCTCCTCCAGCTTTGCCAGACACTTTGCCAGATCCCCCTGGCGCACCGGCTTCAGCAGATAGTCCGCGGCCCCGACCGTCAGCGCCTCCTTCACATACTCAAAGTCACTGTAGCCGCTGATCACGGCGATTTTGGCCCTTTTTTGATGGACGCCGCACCACCGGATCAGCTCCAGGCCGTCCATGAAGGGCATTTTGATGTCCGTCAGGACGATATCCACACCGCGGCGGGACAAAAGCTCCAGGGCCTCCTCCCCGTTCGCCGCCTCGAAAATCTGAAACGCTTTCCCGGATTGTCCCCGCAGGAGGGACGCAATGCCCCTTCTCTCCCACACCTCATCCTCAACGATCAATATCCTTCTGCCATCCATTCCCATCGTTCCTCTCTGTGTTCTGCCGGAAGGGCAGGCGAAGCAACACGCTTGTCCCTTCCCTCCTGTCCACGTCAATGCCGTACTCCGGTCCATACAGATACCGGACGCGGTCCTGAATATTTTTGATCCCGATGGACAGGTGCTTTTTCTTGTTTTCCTGGTAGAGCTCACGGATATCCCCCTGTTCAAAGCCCACTCCGTTGTCCCACACTGTGATTACCAGTTCCTCCCCTTTTTTTTGGGCGCGGATCCGCAGCTTCTTCTCTCCCCGCTTGTTTCTCAGGCCGTGCTCCACCGCGTTTTCCACCAAGGGCTGCACGGACAATTTGGGGATCTCCCCCTCCAGAACCTCCTCCTCCGCCTCGATGTCCAGGGGAATCTGCCCGCCGTTTCGCACATTTTCAATATACATATAGTTCTTCACATGGGACAGCTCCTCCCTCAGGGTGACGAACTGCTTGTCTATGTTTCCCATGATATTGTACCGGAAAATGTCGGAGAGGACGCCGCACATCTCCTGTACCATGGGGCAATTCTCCACCTGGGCGATTCCCGCCATGGTTCCCAGCGTGTTAAAGAGGAAGTGGGGGTTGATCTGAGCCTGGAGCGCATAGTACCTGGTCTCGCTGAGCTGCCGGTTGAACTGGACCTTCTCCTCCATATGTATTTGCAGCTGGTCCAGCATTTGGTTGATATGATTTGCGATTTTTCCGTATTCATTTCCATACAAGTGGGGCACTCTGGCCTGCATATCGTCGTTCTCCACCCGCTTTAAGGTGGCGATGATTTCATTCAGCTGCCAGGTCATCTTCTTGGAGCTGATAAAAATCACGGCGCACCACAGGGTCAGGATCAGAATGTTCAGCAAAACCACATTTGTAAACATCCGCCGGACCTCCTGGTGGGACAGTAAATCCGGGTAGGCCACCCCGATGGTAAATCCGAAGTTGGACCGCTCTGAGGTGACGTAATCCGGGTATTCATACGCCTTACTGCCCATGAGCTCGGTCTGGAGATCGTTGTAGAAGTTAAAGTACACGCTGTTCTCGTCTCCCACCTCATACCGGGACACCACGGAGCGGATCTTTCCCAGGTCAATATCACACAGCATATAACCGATAATATCCCGCCCTCTGTTGGTGTAGAGCTTGGTCAGCAGCATGGCATACCGGCTCTTGTCCGCCTCCCCGTAGCCGATGACCACAGAGCTTTCCTCCCGGCTGTTTAATTCCGAGATCCACTCCTCGTCAAATTCTAAAAATAAATCCTGGTGGGAGGGGTAATCCGGCGAGGAGGATTTATGGTACGTGCTCACCTTCTCCCCGTCGATGTCATACACGTAAAAAGTAAGACAGTCCCCCTGCATGGAATGATCCTTTATGATCTCCTGCACCAGCGTCCTGTCTTTATAATCTGTCTCCTTTGCGATGACCCGGTTTAAAAAGTCTGTCTCCTCATAGATGAAGTTCAAATTGCTGACTATATTATCAAAATAATCATTGACACCGAAAAGCAGATTTTCCGCCTTGTAGATGTTCTCCTCCCGGATCCGCTTTTCAAAATATTTCATGAGAAAGCCGGTAAAAAATGTGATCTGCAAAATGATCATCCCCACCACGATCAGCGATCCCATCAGCAAAATCCGCCACCGCAGCCCCATTTTCTTATATATTTTCTTCATGCTCCTTTTCTCCTGTCTTCTTCGGATACGCTTTTCATTATACCAGATGTGCTGCCGGCTTACAACATTTCCGGTGGAGCTGGGGGGATTCCTTTCCTATTATTTCTTCCGTTTTTTTGACGCTATCAGAAAGCGGTCCAGACCGGCAAGCATTCCTGGCAGGACAAAGAGAATCAGGAGGGTGGCGCTCAGCGCTCCGGTGGAGATGGTCCTGCAGATCTGACCGATGGTGGGTTCGGAGACGGTGTAGCCAATAATCCCGGTCACCAGAATCAAGATCAGGCCGGAGGTCAAAATCGTATGGATGGAGCCCCCGTAAGCCTCCGTCAGGGCCTCCCTTCTGTCAAACAGCGCTCTTTTTTCCCGGTAGTAGCTGGCAAACAGGATGCCGTAATCGATGGTGGCCCCCATCAGGATACATTCTACAATGAGCAGCGCCAGATAATAGAGGCTGTAGCCCTGCAGTCCCACCACCGACACGGTAATATAGACTCCGCACTGCACAATCAGCACCAGAATCCCGGGAATGATAACCGAGCGGAAGGTCAGCGCCACCACCACAAAAATCGCGATGGAGGTCAACAGTGTGATAAACAGCATCTCCTGCCCGAAGCTCTGCCGCATCTCGTAGCTCATGGCCGAATTGCCTACCAGATAATAGCTGCCCCCAAGCTTTTCCCCGCACATGGCGTGCAGCCGGTCAAAGAAGTCCGTGGTCTCCTCCGCCTCCTCGGGATAAGTGGTACTGATAAGAAAGCGGGAATAATGGGCGCCCACAAGCTGGGCGATTCCCTGCTCCAGCTGATCCTCCATCTCCTCCACGCTCTGGCGCAGCTCATCATCAATCACCGCCGAGAAACGTTCGTCCCGCAAAATGTGGCCGGATAAATACTCCACAAACTGCTCAACGCTCATCCTCCACTTCGGATCGCTCTCCTCCTGGCTTCCATAATAAAGATAGAGCAGCTCCACCCCGCCGCTGTCCAGCCCTTCGCCGACGCCGGAAAGCAATTCGTACATTTCCGCCCCGTCATACTCCCTGCCGGATACCACCGCCTCAATCAGGCACTGCCCCGCGGTCAGCATTTCCCTGTCCTCCTGGCTGAACTGGCCGGAAAGTACATTGCTGGTCAGCACATGATCCACCAGAAAGTCCACAAAGTCCTGTACGGACATCTCCCCCGCCGCGGCGCTGCTGTCCCAGAGCATCCAGTAGAGAAAAAGCTTCTCCACGTCACTGACATCCAGTCCGAAAAATTCCGCCAGCTCCTCCGCCTCCATGGGCCGAGTCAGCGATTCGGCACCGGAAAATTTCTCCAGCATGTCAATCTTGTCCCGGATATCCTCCCCCATCTCCCCGGCAAAGGTCTCGTTATTCATCACCGTGTCAGACACAAAGCTCAAAAACTCCGCCGCCGTCATCGCCCGGGGCTCATCGCCCCGGTAATAATCATAATAAATCAGCTGAAGCAGGGAAGCGTCCGGTACACTTCCCTCTCCCAGCTCCGCGATTTTTTCCGCAAGCTCCTCGCAGGTGTAATCCTTTCCCAGCGTGTTGGAATAGCCCACAACCTGTGTTACATTGGGGTCCTCCTCCAGCGCCTCCATGACGCCGGCCGCCCCGGCCTCATCCTCCGTCTCATACACAGCCACCAGCATATTTTCGGAGGGGAAGACATCCGCAATGGCATCCTCCGTCCGCAGAGTGTAGACCGTCTCTGTCTTTCCCTGGAGAATATAGGCGCCGATAAACAGCACCACAAAGGCCGCCGACAGCAGATGGCGAAACCGGTAGCTGAAGGAGGCGATCCCCCCTGTCGGAACGTGAATCACCCTTTTCTCAGTTCCTTTGATCCACCGGTCACAGGCGAGAATGATCCCCGGCAGCAGGGTAAGGATACAGAGCATACTGATCAAAACTCCCTTGGCCAGGACAACCCCCAGGTCAAACCCAATTTTAAACCGCATAAAGGCAAGGGCCAAAAGCCCCACTATGGTGGTCAGCGAGCTGCTAGAAATGGAGGAGAAGGCGTGCAGCAGCGCGGCCTTCATGGCCTCCCCCTTATCCTCAATTTCTTCCCGTTCCTGCCGGTACCGATTCATCAGGATGATGGAGTAATCCATGGACAGCGACAGCTGCAGGATGGCCGCTATGGAGGACGTCACATTGGAGATGCTGCCCAGGACAATATTGGTCCCCATATTGATGACCACAGCCACTCCGATTGCCCCCAGAAATAAAAAGGGCTCCAGCCAGGAATTGCACATGACCAGCAAAATGACCAGCAAAAGCCCCACCGCGGTCAGGATAATCCACATGGGAAAGGGGGCGATGGCCGAGTCGTCATTTTTATAGCAGAAATCATACTGCTCAAAGCTTTCCTCCAGGGCGGCTTCCAGCGCCGTCTCCTCCGGGGAACCGTAGGCGTAAAGAGTATTCAGAATATAGAGGGTGTGATTCTCTTTGTTATAGTCCTCACTGTCCGGGTCATAGTCCACGCTGTCCACGTATTCCATGCCCTCCAGCCGGGACAAGATCTCCGATCTCTGCTCCTCCTCCAGATCCTGAAACATGACCCGGATGGTCTGCGTGGAATCCGCCTCCGCAAATTCCTCATTCATCAAGTCCAGCCCGATCTTCATGGGGGAATCATCCGCAAGATATTTTGTCAGGTCATTGTTGATCTCCACTTTTTGCATAAGAAAAGCGCATAGAACCATAATCAGCATCATCAATCCCATTACGGTACGGCGCTTCTCCACAATCATGTCCGCTATTTTTTTCATTTCTGTCCCATACCTCCCGCACAATCAAAGATCCCAATCGATTCCTAAAGATTGACATCCGATTTCGGCAAATATTATAATATACACATGTTGGATTTACAACCAACGGTTTTTTGGGATATGGATGTGAAATCAACACTTTTTTCAAAAATGTTGGTTTTGCGGCCATTTTTGACTACTTTTTTGTTCGCCGCCCCGGGCCGGGGCAGAAGGGAGGAAATATGGCTGAAAAAGGAAATCAGCGCGTCCGGCTGACGAAAAAGCTCTTGAAGAGCAGCCTCACTGAGCTTTTGAAGACGAAAAGTATTTACAGCATTTCTATCCGGGAGCTGTGTGAGCGGGCGGGGATCAATCGCTCTACCTTCTATAAATACTATGAAAATCAATTTGATCTGCTGTCAGAGATGGAGCATGACATGCTGGAGCTGTCCATGGAGGCGCTGTCCGCCCCCGCAAACACCGGCTTCCAGCCTCTGTGCAAGATCTGCCGCTATCTGGAAGAGAATCTCCAACTCAGCCGACTCCTCATCAACAACAATGTGGATCCGAAGTTTCCGGAAAAATTTTTTTCTCTGCCCCCAGTACAGCAGGAGATCAACCATATCCTGGGCACGAACCACTCCCAGGCCGAGTATGAATATCTCTCCTGCTTCCTGACCTACGGCTCCTACCAGATCATCCGCATGTGGATCAACAAGGAAAATCGGGAGACACCCGAGGAAATGGCCTCTCTGATTCTGGATCAGATCGTCAGAATGGTGCGGGCAGATCCGCAGTGATTTCTCTTCAAAAAAACACCTTGCCGCCCGGAGGCCTCCGGGTAACAAGGTGTTTTGAGTCTTCTGCCTTTGATTTATTTTATGCCAGCTTGGTCTTTGCCAGCTCCACCAGGGACGCAAAGCCTGCCGCGTCGTTCACTGCCATGTCGGCCAGCACCTTTCTGTTCAGCTCCACGCCTGCCAGCTTCAGTCCATACATAAACTTGCTGTAGGAAAGGCCGTTGAGACGGGCACCCGCATTGATACGAGCGATCCAGAGCTGTCTGTACTGACGCTTTCTCTGCTTTCTGCCGGCGTAAGCGCTGGTCAGCGCCCGCATTACGGACTGTTTTGCCACTCTGTACTGTTTGGATCTGGCTCCTCTGTAACCCTTTGCCAGCTTCAATACTCTGTTATGTTTTTTCTTAGCGTTTAAACCGCCTTTGA
>CAZGRM010000104.1:0-11586 GCA_964528295.1 uncultured Lachnospiraceae bacterium | reverse complement strand
CCTTGGGATCGTGCACGATCCCAAGGGACCGGCGCAGATCCGTCTTCTTGATCTTATTGATATTGATTCCGTCATACCGGATCTTTCCGTCCTGAATATCGTAGAAACGGTTGATCAGGTTTGTGATGGTGGTCTTGCCCGCTCCGGTGGAGCCCACGAAGGCGATCTTCTGGCCCGGCTCCGCATAGAGCTTGATCTCATGGAGCACGATCTTGTCATCGGTGTATCCAAAGTCCACACCGTTAAACACCACATCGCCCTTCAGCTCCACATAATCCACGGAGCCGTCCGCCTGATGGGTGTGCTTCCAGGCCCAGCGGCCCGTCCGCTCCTGGCACTCCGTCAGCCTTCCGCCCTCTTCCTTCGCGTTTACTAGGGTGACGTATCCGTTGTCCGCCTCCACCTGCTCATCCAGCAGCCGGAAAATACGTTCCGTTCCGGCCATGGCCATCACCACCGCATTGAGCTGCTGGCTCACCTGGTTGATGGGCATGCTGAAGCTCTTATTGAAGGTGAGGAAGCTGGCCAGACCGCCCAGGGTAAAGCCGCCCACACCGTTCAAGGCCAGCACTCCGCCCAGGATGGCGCAGAGCACGTAGCTCACATTTCCCAGCTGAGAGTTCAGGGGGCCCAAGATATTGGCGTAAGTGTTGGCCTGATCCGCGCTGTGGTACAGCTTATTATTCAGCTCGCGGAACCGCTCCTTGTTTTCCTCCTCGTGGCAGAAAACCTTCACCACCTTCTGCCCCTTCATCATTTCCTCAATATAGCCGTTTAGCCGGCCCAGATTGATCTGCTGCTCCAGGAAATACTTTCCGCTGAGTCCCGCCGATTTCTTTGAGACAAACAGCATGATGGCCACCATCACCAGGGTCACCCCCGTCAATGGAAGACTGAGCGTCAGCATACTGATAAACACACTGACAATAGTAATGGCGCTGTTGATACACTGGGGAATGCTCTGGCTGATCATCTGCCGCAGCGTATCGATATCATTTGTGTACACCGACATGATATCGCCGTGGGCGTGGGTGTCAAAATACTTAATAGGCAGCAGCTCCATATGGCTGAACATATCATTTCGCAGATTCCGCAGGGTTCCCTGGGTCACGTTGATCATAATCCGGTTGTAGCTGTAGGTAGACACCACCCCAAGCCCGTAAAATATGGCCACTCTGCCAATGGCCCCGGCCAGAGGCCCGAAATCCGGCTGGTCGGTCAGCAAAAACGGCGTGATGTAATCGTCGATCAGATTTTTCGTAAATAAGGTACCCTGAACGTTTGCCAGCACACCTACCAGGATCAGAATCACCACCGCGATACAGTGGGGCATATAGCTTCGAAATACATATTTCATCAAACGCACAAACAGCTTTCTCGGCGACCTGGTCTCGGATTTTAAGCCTCTTGGCGTTCTCTCCAACGGTCCCGCCATAATCACTCACCTGCCCTTTCATCAAAATCTCCGCCGCCCTTTGTCTGAGACTCGTAAACCTCCCGGTAAATCTCATTTCCCGCCAGCAGCTCCTCATGGGTACCGAAGCCATGGATTCTTCCCTCATCCATCACAATGATTCGGTCCGCGTTCTGTACGCTGGAAATTCTCTGGGCGATAATCAGCTTCGTCGTATTGGGAATCTCCTCGGCAAAGGCCCGGCGTATCCTGGCGTCCGTAGCCGTATCCACGGCGCTGGTACTGTCATCCAGGATCAGCACCCGGGGCTTTTTCAGCAGCGCTCTCGCGATACAGAGTCTCTGCTTCTGACCGCCGGATACGTTGCTTCCGCCCTGCTCGATGTAGGTCTCATAGCCCTGGGGCATTTTCTGGATAAACTCATCGGCGCAGGCCTGGCGGCAGGCCTCCCTGCACTCCTCCTCCGTGGCCTCCTTATTGCCCCAGCGCAGATTTTCCAGGATGGTGCCGGAGAACAGCACGTTATTCTGGAGCACCACAGCCACCTGATTTCTCAGGGAATCCATATCGTACTCCTTCACATTCCGTCCTCCCACCAGCACCTCCCCGGAGGTGGCGTCGTAGAGGCGGCTGATCAGATTCACCAGGCTGGTTTTGGCGCTTCCGGTGCCGCCCATGATGCCGATGGTCTCTCCGGAACGGATCTTCAGATTGATATCCTTCAGCACCGGCTCACCGGAGCCCGCCCGGTAGGAAAAGTCCACATGACGGAACTCGATGCTTCCGTCCTCCACAGTCTCGATGGGCCGCTCCGGATTATGTAAATCGCTGGTCTCATTCAGTACCTCGGAGATACGCCGGGCGCTGGCCGCGCTCATGGACACCATAACAAATACCATGGACATCATCATGAGGCTCGATAGGATATTCATGCAGTAGGCCAAAAGGCTCATCAGCTCTCCCGTGGTCAGGCTGTCCGACACGATCATCTTCGCCCCGATCCAGCTGATCAGCAGGATACAGGTGTAGACCGTGAACTGCATCATGGGAGCGTTGAGCACCACATTTTTTTCCGCCTTCAAAAAGATCCGGTAAATATTCTCACTGGTGTGACGGAATTTCACCGTCTCCTCCTCCTCCCGCACATAGGCCTTCACCACCCGGATGGCGGAGACATTTTCCTGCACGGAGGCGTTCATATCATCGTATTTCGGAAATGCCTGCTGGAAATACTTCGTGGCCCGGCTCATCATGAAGGCCAGGGCACTGCCCAGCAGAATCACCGCCACCAGATAGATACTGGCCAGTCTTGCGTTGATATAAAAGGCCATGGTCATGGCACAGATCAGGCTCGAGGGAGCCCGCACAAACATTCGGATGATCATGTGGTACGCGTTCTGGATGTTGCTCACATCCGTTGTCAGCCGGGTCACCAGACCCGCCGTACTGAATTTGTCGATATTGGAAAACGAGAAGGTCTGAATGTTGTTAAACATGGCCTCTCTTAAGTTCCTGGCAAAACCCGCGGAGGCTTTGGCCCCGAAGCGTCCTCCCGCGATTCCCGCGAACAGTCCCACGGCCGCCGCCACCACCATCAGCCCTCCGGTCCGGTAAATGTGGCCGATATCTCCCGCATTCACCCCCTCATCAATGATAGAGGCCATCAGAAACGGAATCACCATCTCCATCAGTACCTCCAGCACCATAAAGGCCGGCGTAGCCAGAGATGCTCTTTTAAATTCTTTTACTTCCTTTAATAATGTCCGAAGCACCGGAATCCTCCTTTCTTTCTTCTCTCTCTCTTTGCTGCCTTTCCAGATTCTCCTCCAGCATCCTCGCCACCCGGAAAAACGTATCCAGCTCCTCCCGGGCAATCCCCTTCACGGTTTCCTCATCCAACCGATTCAGAAACTGGTGCATATACGCATGGACCTCCCGGCCCTTCTCCGTCAGCACCACCTTTTTCAGCCTGGCGTCCCAGGCCACCGACTCCCGTTTCAGACAGCCGTTGCGCTCCATGATCTGGATCGTGGTGGTCACAGAGGAACGCCCCACGCCGAGCTCCTGCTCCAGATCCCGCTGAAAGACGTCCCGATCCTGGTTATCATAAAGATATCCCAGAATCCATCCGTGAATCATGGTCACCTCGTCAATCCCGCTCTGCCTGGCGCTGGCCGAAAGGTTCCGCCCTAGCAGCTTATCCAGCCGGTGAATCACCTTCTCAACCTTTTTCTCACATCTCTCTTTGCTCATTTGTCCTTCCTCTTGTGTTGTTTGGAATCGAACTGTTTTATATCAAACATTATTTTACTCAGATTTTTTCATTTGTCAATATCTTTTTCTAAATCCGTTCAAAAATAGAGACAGGCCATTTTTTATATGTAAAAATATATCATACTATATTAAATCAGGCAATTGCGTTTCTATCAATCTTCCTTTAGAATATAGTTATTACTATAGATGGGAGCTATGACTATGGGAACTCTGGATATGAGCAAGGTTGGACTGGAAATGAAGCGGTTGAGGGTGGCGCATTCCTACACCCAGGAGCAGGTGGCCGATGACCTGGGCTGCACCGTGGCCTTCGTCAGCAACATCGAGAACAACCGGGCCAAGCTGAATCTGCGCGTACTGCTGTATTACGCCAGCCTCTGCAATGTGACGGTGGATTCGATCCTGAACGCCGGACGTCCCGCGGACACTGCCCGCAGCGCCTCCGACACCAGGGACTCGGAGCTGCTCTACACCTTCCACCAGTTTTCGGAGGAGGAGCAGGATAAGATTATCCGTATATTGAAGTATGTGAAGGACGGAGGGGTACTTTGACCCCTCCGCTTTTCTCTCTTTCTTAATTTGCCCGAAGAAGCATCACATCATACTGTCTCAGCGTCTCCTCCCCGGATATCCTGTTTCCGGTCAGCAGATCCTCCATCCCCGCAAAGTCAGCCGGCACCCGGGCCGGAGTCTTTTCAAAATTCATCACAAAGTAATACCGGCAGCTTCCGCCATTCCGGCAGGTAATCTCCAGCCCTTCGCTGTTCTCCGCCAGGGGCTTGACTCCCGTCTCCTTCACCGCCGTCTCCAGCACACGCTCCAGTCCGGCCTCCTCCAGGCTGGTACCCACATAATATACCCTGCCCTCGCCGAAACGGTTTCTGGTCACCGCCGGCATCCCGGCGTAGAAATCCTCCCCGTAGGTTCCCAAGCTCTCCGCCCCCTCCAGATGGATCAGGTCGCAGAGCAGACCGCACGGAAAAGAGGAGCCGTCGGCGAAGACCACCCGGTTGGACTGCTCCGGACCCAGGGCGTCGATCTCCTCCGCCCAGATCCCTGCCATCCCCCGCAGAGGACCGGGATAGCCGCCCAGATAGACGTTATCCGACTGGTCCACCAGACCGCTCATGAAGGTGGTGATCAGGGTGCCGCCCTCCCTCACAAACTTCTCCAGGGCCTCCTTCATTCCCTCCTTCACCATATAAAGCACCGGGGCTACCACAATCTTATATCTGCTCAGATCCCGGTCAAAGGGGATCATGTCCACCGGAATATTCTTTTTATAGAAGTAACGGTAATAATCGTGAATCTGCTTCACGTAGGTGAGCTCCTCCGAGGGACCGCTGGTGTACTCCAGCGCCCAGTAATTGTCCCAGTCAAATACGATGCCTACCTCCGCCTCGTTTCTGGTGCCCAGGGTCGCGGCTCCCAGCTTTTCCAGCTCCGCTCCCAGCTGGCTGACCTCCCGGAACACCCGGGTCTGATCAGTCCCCGCATGGCTGATCACCGCCCCGTGGAATTTCTCGCAGCCGCCCACGCTTCTGCGCAGCTGGAAAAACTGGATGGTGTCCGCCCCGTGGGCCAGGGTCTGGTAGCTCTGGGCCCGCATCTGGCCCGGCCGCTTCAGGGAATTGTACTGTTGCCAGTTCTGCTGGCTGGGGGTCTGCTCCATCAGCATAAAGGGCGCGTCCTTCAGCCCCCGCATCAGGTCATGGCGCATGGCGGTGAAGCTCCAGGGTGTGTCGTATCTGGGGTAATTGTCCCAGGATACCACATCCATCTCCTTTGCCCACTTAAAATAGTCAAGCCCCTTGTAGGTCCCCATCAGGTTGGTGGTGATGGGCGTCTCCGGATCATAGCGGCGGATAGCGTCCCTCTCCATCTTATAGTTGGCCAGCAGGCTGTCGGAATTGAACCGGCAGTAATCGATGGAGATCCCCGCAAAGGCGGTCTTGTTCTCCCCGATGCCCTCGGTCAGGGCGTTGGGCAGCACGATATCCTCCCAGTCATAGACGGTGTGACCCCAGAATTCCAGATTCCAGGCCTTGTTGACCGCCTCCAGGGTCTTGTATTTTTTCCTGAGCCACACCCGGAAGGCTTTTTCGCAGTTTTCGCAGTAGCACTCCCCGCCATACTCATTGTTCACATGCCAGCAGGCCACGTGAGGGTTGCTCCCGTAGCGCTCCGCCAGCTTTCCGGCCAGGGCCGCGGCGTACTTCTGATACACCGGGGAATTGGGGCAGGCGTTGTGGCGCTGTCCGAACTTATGGTGCCTTCCCTCATAGTCGGTCCGGGCCACCTCGGGATACTTCCGCACCAGCCAGGCCGGGAGGGCCCCGGTGGAGGTGGCCAGCACAATATCGTAATTCCTGCTGCTCAGCAGGTCAATGATCTCATCCAGCTCTGAAAAATCATACTGCTCCTCTGAGGGCTGAAGCTTCGCCCAGGAGAACACGTTTACCGTGGCAGTATTGATATGGGCCTTCTCAAAGAGCTCCATGTCCTCATCCCAGACCAGGCGGGGCCACTGATTCGGATTGTAGTCTCCGCCGTATAGGATTCTGTTTACCTTCTTACTCATTCCTCATCCTCCTGATTTGATCCTGCCGCCCCGTCGGGACCGCCGGACATCCTTTTTTCCCATCTAATATACCTTGTCCCCCCAAAACTGTCAATACACTGTTCGAAACCGCATTCAAAAACTTGACAATCCACGTTCCGGGATGTATACCAAAAAAATAATATTTTTTTCAAACACTTTTCCGCTCCCATTCGTTATCTAAGTGAAGGCACAAAAAACAGCACCGCAAAAAGGAGAGAGGACGGATGATTGAACGACTGTATACCATTTATTATGAGGAGCTTCTGCGTTTCTGCCTCTCCCTCTCCGGCCAGCGGCAGACGGCGGAGGATATTGTCCAGGACACCTACCTGCGGGCCCTGGGTCACCTTCCCCTCCTGGAGGAGCTCAGTGACGCCAAGTGCAGGGCCTGGCTTTACCGGACCGCAAAAAATGTCTTTATTGACAAGGTGCGGCGGGCAAAGCTGGAGCCTGAGGAGGCGGCGGAGGCCTTCTGGGAGGACGATCTGAGCCGGGTCATGGTGCTCCAGCTCTGTGATCAGCTCCCCCAGGAGGAGCGGCAGCTATTCTGGCTGCGGTACATGGAGGGCTACAACTCCACGGAGCTGGGGGCGAGGTTTCATCTGCCTCCCTCCACCATCCGGGCCAGGCTGGCCTCCGCCCGCGGGAAGATGGCGGCGCTCTACCGGCTAAGCGTCGCTCCACGAAAGTGAGGACGCCCCGCAAAAGTGAGACCATCCCGCAGAAGTGAAGCCGTCACGCAGAAGTGAGGCCGTCCCGCAAAGGTAAGACCGTCCCGCGGAGGTGAGGCCGTCACACAAAAGCGAGGCCGTCCCGTCGAAGTGAGACTGTCCTGCGGAAATGAGGCCGTCCCGCAAAAATGAGGCCATCCTGTGGTGTATGCGCCTTCTATATTAAAATGGCAAAACTCCCGGTATCCGGGAACCATCAAAACAGAAAGTGAGGAAATGAGAAATGAAAAAGCTGAATGTAAGCTGTGCCGCCTGTGATATCAGAAATATATCGGAAAAAATTTTGGAGTCCTACCAGGAAATCGCGGTCAACGCCGCCACCATTGTCAGTTCCCCCGCCGCCAATGAGCGGATGGCCGGCTACCAGGTACAGATGAACGCTGCCACCATCCTCAGTGCGTCGGAGGAGACGGAGCTGAAGATCGTCAACGGCTCCCTGGAACTGAAGGGGGGCGAAATAGATCATCCCACCCTGCTTCTGGTCAACGGCTCCCTGGAGCTTGGGGAGGACGCCGAAGCGTCTCTGAAAAACATTACGCTGATCCAAGTCAACGGACGGCTCACCTATCCCTCCGGCCTGGAGAGCCTGCTTCCTCCTCTGCAGGTCAACGGCAGTATGGAGACGTATCCCTCCGGCGCCATCCGCATGAAGCCCGACGGTATCGTGGACCGGATGTTTTTGCTCCGGGCTAAGAGGGCCGACTATTACGCTCCCCGGCAGGTCCTTCTGCTGGATGAAAAGCTGGACCTCTCCACTCTTGCGGAAAAGGAAGTTCATTTTCTCACCCCGAAGGCCTACGTGGCCTCCTCCCTTCTTGAGGCCGCCCTTCCCCTGTTTTCCGATGATACGGAAATCACGGAGGTGCCGGACGGGTGCTCCTATCTGAATGGGGAGGTGGAGCTGACGGACCGGGTGCTCCGCAAATACGGCCCCCGGCTCTTCCTCTCCGGCTCTCTCCTAGTCCATCAAGAGGGCAGGCAGGCGCTGGAATCCCTGAGCTACCTTCGGGTGCTGGGGGAAACCACCCTCTTTGGCTCTGACCTTGGGCCTCTTCTGGACCAGATCGAGTTTCACGGCGCGGAGCCGGTAATCATCCGGGGAGCACTGATCTCGGAGAAAGCCTCCCTCACCGTGGACGCTCCTCTGCTGGAGAGGAATCCGGAGGGCATCACCTTCACAGACTGCGCCACAGTGAAGCTGGCCGACGATATCACGGCGGAGCAGATCGAGAAGCTGCTGTGCTTCAAGGACTGCGCCATGATCCAGTGCGGACCGGGCCAGAGGGAGGCTGTGATGATGGTGTCTCAGGATGTGGCCTGCGTCGATGACGGCTCGGAGGGATCGGACCATTCTCTTGGGAACATTCTGAAATCCGCCCTCCTGCCGGACCCGGAGGTAAACCATATCCGTGCGGCGAAATACGTATTTTAGCCGGTAAGCTTTCGCCGGGGCGGGAGAAGGGACATTTCAGATCTCAGCGGCCACATTTCAGACCAGCGAATCAATCCGGCCTCATAGGATACGGCCTGAGAACTGTTTCTCCGCTCCGGCGAACTGATCCGGTCTCACAGTCTGCGGCCTGAAAACTGTCCTCCCCTCCGGCGAACTGATCCGGCCTCACAGTCTGCGGCCTGAAAACTGTTCCTCCGCATCGGCGAACCGATCCGGCCTCACAGTCTGCGGCCTGAGAACTGTTTCTCCGCTCCGGCGAACTGATCCTCCCTCAGAAATTCGTCATATAGATATAGGCGTCCTCCAGGGTCGCTTCCTCCGGCAGGCAGGGGCAGTCCGGACGCTCCCGGCTCAGGAGCCGGAGCTTGATTCCGCCCTCCGCGTACTGCTTGGCGGAGACGTGATACTCCCGCTCCAGATGCCGGGCCGTCTCCTCCTCCTCCACCTGGCAGCTCCACACATGGCCCCGGGCCGCCTCCAAAAGCTCCTGAACGGAACCGCTGTAGAGGATTCTGCCCTTTTTCATCACCGCCAGTCGGCGGCAGGTGGCGGCCAGATCCTCCACCACATGGGTGGAAAACAGCACCGTGCGGCTGCCTCCGAAATCCACCAGCAGATTCCGAATGCGGATGCGCTCCTCCGGGTCCAGCCCTGTGGTGGGCTCATCCACGATCAGAAATTCCGGATCATTCAGCAGGGCCTGGATCAGTCCCACCCGCCGCTTCATGCCGCCGGAGAGCTGGCGCAGCTTCTTTTTCTGGTGCCCCGCAAGCCCCGTCTTCTCCAGATAGAAATCGATCCGGCTCCTCCGTTCGGCCTTGGGCACACCGGAAAGCTCCCCCATGTAATCCAGACACTCCCGCACATTAAGCTCCGGGTAAAGGTTGATCTCCTGGGGCAGGTAGCCGATCCTGCGGCGGATGTCCTCCCCGTTTTTTTCCTCATAGGGAATGCCGTTCAGGGACACGCTGCCCTCCGTAGGCCTCAAAACCGTGGTCAGTACCCGCATCAGCGTCGTCTTTCCCGCTCCGTTTTCTCCCAGCAGCCCGTAAATTCCCCCCGGAATCTCCAGATCCACATGGTTCACCGCCGTCACTCCGTTTTTATAGGTCACCGTCAAATCTCTTATCTCTATACTCATGCTTCGATTCCTCTCCTTACTCTTTCTATATCCGCGCTCCGACTTCTCCACTTACTTTTCTGTCCACCATTCACTCCGCGTTTCTCCCCTGTCCTGTGGATCTGCTTCGCCCCTTTTCTTCCCACAACCTCTTTCCTCTATCCCCGCCGCCTCAGTATGGCCGGGACCGCGGCCAGCATTATCGCGGCCGCCGCCAGAGCCGCCAGCTTTCCACACAGCCAGCCCGCGGACTGCTCCTGGGCCGTCGTGGAGTAGGCAAATACATTCCACTGTCCCAGCAGCTTTTCCCCCGCGGTGGAAAACAGCAGCCCCCACAGCACCAGGCCGCAGCCGATGCCGCCCCATGTGCTCCGAAGCAGATTGGCCGCCGTCATGGCCAGGGTGCCCCAGAATACCACGGTCACCGCCGAGGCCGCCAGAAACGCCCCGAAGACCAGAAGCCGAGACGTGTCCGTCCACAGTCTGGCGGGTCTCTGCCAGTAGAAACAGCCATAGCAAAGCATTCCGGCGGCCCAGAGCCATCCCGCCTGGAGAAAGAGCCTTCGGAAAATGACCCTCATCTTTTTCTTCTCTCCGTACAGGGCAAACACCTCATGGCGCTTTCCCTGACGCTCCGATACATAGGTGTCGGCGCAGAACACCACCGCCAGCATGGCCAGCGCTGAATCCGCGGCGCCTCCGATTTCTTCCACATAGGCGACTCCCCGAACTAAGCTCAAACCGACGGCAAAGAGCAGGGAGTAGGCCAGCTTATAAATGGGAAGACAGATTTTCATTTCCTGCTTCACTCGCCCCGCCTCCTTTTCCAGAGCCAGACTGACACCAGCCCCAGAAGGGCGGAGGCGGCCAGCAAAAATACCTGATTGACATTTGCCATGGGCGGCAGATGAATTTCGAAGAAATTTCCCGGAAAACGGACAAAGATGGCCAGCGCCCGCCCGTAATAGTCAAACCTCCCGTCGCTTCCCCTGCTTCCCATATTGGAATAAATGATATAGAGAAACAGAAGCGGCGCCGCCGGAAGCGGATTGCGAAAGATCATGGCCGCCGCCCCGTAAACGCAGACGATCATCAGCATATTCGGAAGCACGTAGCAAAGCGTCATCAGCGGAAGCTCCCAGACCCGGACCGCAAAGCCGGACTGCCGGCTATGATACAGACACAGCAGACCAAACACCAGATTCAGCGCCGCCAGAATCAGGAAAATCACCAGAAATCCTCCTCCCAGCTTTCCCAGCACATACTGTCCCGCCCGGACCGGCTTTGTGTGGAGCAGCTCCCAGGTGTCCCTTCTGGTATCCCGGTAAAACAAGAAGGCCAGAAGCACCACCGCGAAAAAGCTCATAAACACCCCGGCAAAATCCGCGAACTTTCGGGCAAAATACCAGGAGAAGGGATGCTCCGCCAGCTTTTCCTCCATATAGCCGTTCACCTCATCCAGCGTGCCCTGATAATATTCCATATCCTCGAAGCTGTACTCCGCCCCGTAGAATTGATACCGCTCCTCCACATAGGACACAATCTCCGACACCTCCATCGCCCCCAGCTTCTCCTCCTCCCTGGCGGCCTCCTCCGGGGACAGCCCCATCTCCCGCTCCAGCACCCCGCGGATTTCCCGGATCCCCAGCGCCTTCTGGGTCTCGGGGTCGGCAGGGATGTAGCCATACTGGATATCCTGATCCCCGTTCTTAATTGCCGCCTCCGAAAGCTCCTGCTCCGATGTAAAATAGCGCAGCTCCAGGTATGGGGAGAGCTGCTGAAGCATTCCCGCCATCACCAGTGCCAGACCGATCCAGAAGATGGGATTTTTCAAGTAATTTTTTAGTTCTCTTTTGATCACTGCTTTCATTTGATCCCGCCTTTCTTTTTTCTAAAAAAAGAATAGCAGGCAATTCACAACAAAAAGACAACGGCAATAAAAAAAGAGCGAAGCAGGATTTCGCCTCACTCCGTCTCTTTTATTTTTCGTTA
>CAZGRM010000103.1:0-11645 GCA_964528295.1 uncultured Lachnospiraceae bacterium | reverse complement strand
CCACCCTCGTCATCCTCCGTGTACACCGCTATTTCCAGTGTGCCGCCGCCGCTCACGTCCAGGTCGAAGGACACGGCTTTGCCTCTCTTTTCAAAATCCAGCTCATACGCGGGCTGGCCGTCCACGGAGATGACCACCGATATCTTCCGGTCCAGTGCGGTCCCGCCGCCGGCTGTCAGCGTCCCGGAAAAGGAGGTATAGCCGCCGTTTAGATTGTAAAGGACGTAGGCGGACTTTCCGGCGTTCAGCCCCAGATACTGGTCGTGGGCCGTCCCGTAGGCGTCGGTAAACAGGCCCGCCTCATAGCTGATCTCCGCGCTGACCACGGAAACCAGATCCGAAAGACGCGCGGCACCGGCATCCTCAGCGGATTTTGCTCCCGTCAAAAGAGCGTCGGTGAGCAGCAGCATTCCGCCGTCGCCAGAGCTGGCGGACGCCGCCGTCAGGACCCTCACACCGGTCACATCCACGGAGAAGCCCCGTGTATCCGCATTTTTCCTGATATCCTCCGCCTCGTACAGCAGCCTGCCGTCGCCAAACAAAGCAAACCTCATGCTTCCATTGGCGGACACCCCCCCGCCGGGACTCAGGAAGCCCGCGAAGGTTTCGTAGGCCCCATTCAGAGGAACCTGGAAATAGCCCTCATAGGCGGCATTCATGCGGACGCCGCCCAGGTACTCCGCGATCTGGCCCCCGTCTCCGGCGCTGGCATAGTCCCCCGTCTCGCAGGACTCACTGTAGCTCCATTCCAGGTCCATAAGCGCGATCCCCTCCTCCGGCAGCAGATTGGACACGGCCTTCACCTCCATGATGAAGCCGGTGGCCTCCGCCTCCTTCCAGTCGTTCCAGGTGCCGTCCCGGTACATGTTCATGAGATACTCCAGACCCTCATCGTTATCCGGCTGTCCGCCGCTCCAGTTTTCGTACGCTCCGAAGGCTTCCCCGTTGACCCAGCTCCAGGAGGCGCCGGACAGGACGCCGCCCACCCAGTAGGAATCGCAATTGCCATAGGCGGCAAGGTATTTCAGCGCCAGATTTCTGCCGCTGTCCGCCGGGCACGCCAGCGTGGCGTCCGCCGCCTGACAGAAGGCCAGGGCTTGCTGCCAGCTCATGGGCTCGTCGAACAGATAATAGCGGTAATTTCCGCAGGTCATCACGCGCGCCGCCCGCCGCGCCACGGCTTCGGGAATCTCCGGGAACTCCGGTCCGGCCGCTTCCCGGAGGGCTTCGGCGCCGTCCGCTTCGTCACTCTCAGGCGCCAGCGTCAGGGAGGTATCGCCCAGATACAAAATCTGATCCTCCCTTTCCCCGGAATGATTCCAGGTCCGGATTTCCATCGTCTCCGCCCCCGTCAGGTCAAGAGACAGAGGAAGCTTTCCCTGGAACATATCATAGTCCTCGATTTCAAACGCGCTCTCTCCGTCCAGCAAAATCTCCAGCCCCACGGAGCGTTCCAGACCGCAGGCATAGGAATTGACATAGATCCACGCCTCAAAGGAGGTATAATTTCCGGCCAGATTCCAGAGCACCCGGCTGCTCTCCCCCGCCTTGAAGGCGTAGGCGTCCCTCTCGATCTGCCCGTCCGCGGCCGTCACCATACCGGTGCCCAGATAGCTGGAATAGCCGGAGGCATCCACCACAGGCACCTCCTCCAGCGTCACCCCGGACTCCTCCGGCGGCGCCGCCTCGCCCTCCGGGTACAGCCTTCCCTCGCCAAGGAGGAGTCTGGAGCCGCCTCCAGAGCCGCAGTTTCTGCTCTGTATGGAAAGCGTCTCCACTCCCGTCACATCGACACTGAGGGAGATGGGGGCGCTGCCCTTTCGGTAAGCGTATTTCGAGAAAATCAGCTCTCCGTCGCCCCAGATGCCGATTTCCATCAAAGCCTCGCTGTCCGCTTCCTCATCCGCGGCAAGGGAGCCGGTCAGCCTCGTGTAAGCTCCTCCCAGGTCATAGGTGATCACTCCCCGCTCCGACGCATTCAGATACAGGCTGTAAAAATGATCCGTCCCGTAGGAATCCCGGGCATACTCCAGTGTTCCGCAATTGTAGGAGGAGAGGGCGGTCAGATCCGCCAGGTATACCGCCTCCGCCCCGGAGGCCGTCTCCGGCTCCGTCTCCAGGATAAAGCCGGAGGTATTCGCGCCGCAGGCATCGTTCCACTGGTAGCTGTAGCTGCTGCCTGTTTCCATGTAATTCTCCGCGCCAAGGTCATTATAGATGTCATTGTTGGGCTCTGAGCCGTTCCAGTTCGTCCACAGGAAATCCTCCCCGGTCACCCATTTCCAGCTGCCCTCCCACTCCACATCCGTGGCGCCAAGCCAGTAGGAGCCAAAGGGCGCGTTCTCCAGAAGCTTTTTCAATACGGCCGACTCCCGCTTTGAGGTCACGGTGGCCAGATGGCCCCCCGCCGCCTCGCAGTAGGCCTTGGCCTCATCCCAGGTCAGCTCCAGATCATATCTCGCATAGGTATGTCCCTCATAGGTGAGGACCGAGGCCGCCTGCCCGGATGCCTCCCCGGAAATGGCCCCCGCCGCAGCTTCCGTCTCCGGCTCCGCCGCCCGGTAAACCTCCTGGATGCTTTCCAGTGAAATAGCCAGCTCCTCCCCGGCGCTCTCATTGACCAGCTCCGCGCACTGGGCGCCGTCGCTCATCCACTCATAGTCCGAGGTGATCTTTTCCTCCAGCTCCGCCGCCGTACCCGCGGTAAAATACCAGTAATCCTCATATTCCAGGGCTCCATCCGGCTTTTCCAGCACATCCTCCATGCATACCGCAAGGTACACGTCCCCCTGGGAGGCCAAGCGGTCCTCCCCGATCAGGGGCACCGCCGTGTGATAGATCAGATAAAGCCGGTTCCGGGCACTGCTCTCCTCCTGCCGGTACACGATCCGCGCCGACTCCAGGGCCGTGGCGCTCTTCGACCAGTCCTCCCAGTAATAATCAGAGGAAATCTGCTGGCCAAAATAGTCCTCCCCGTCCTCCGCCGTCTTCTCCCTGACATAGGGCTCCAGCTCCTCCAGAACCGCCCTCAGATTTTCATCCTCTACAGAGGCAACGCTAAGCTCATAGCTGTCCAGCCCGGAGATGGTGTAGCGGTAGGCGCTGTTGGTCACCCGGTAGCCCATCTCCAGCAGCTCCTGCTCGTCGTAGGTGATCTCCCCGGAATATACATCCCCCTCCCGGGCGATGATGGTCTCACCGCGCATGTCCCCCAGAGAGGTATCATAGACGTAGGGCAGGTCATAGTCCACCGTCACCTCCGCCCGGACAATGGGATAGACGCCGGAGAAGCTGACTGACAGCGCCTCCGCCAGATCGATATCCCGGGGCTCTTCAAGGCCTTCCACTGTGATCTCCCGGGTACCGCCCGTCAGGAATATTCCCTCGCCGGAAAGATACAGCGGCTCCTCCTCCCCCTGGCAGGTGAGGGTCACCGTGTCCCCGTTCGTCAGATTCTCGGGGTGATCCAGCTCCGTGGTCATGGAGTTGTTCCACGCGTACCGGATGTCGGACACCACCCAGGAGACCTGATCCTCCAGGACCGCCTCCTCCGCCAGCGCGCCGTAGGCTCCCCGGCCCGACTCCTCAAAGAGGGTCTCCAGATCCCCCGACAGCCGGTCCGTATCCAGGGAAACCGACCCCCGGCCTACTCCGTCGTAGCCGGAAAAATCCCAGGAGAGATAGTCCAAAAGGTTCACCTCGGCGGTAGCGCTCAGCCCCTCCGCGGCCCTGGAGAAATCCTCCCAGGTAAACCGTATTCCGTACTGATCCAGGCTGGCATTTTCCATAGAAATGGACACCGCCACCTCATCGCCGTTGCTCAGTCCCTCATTCGGCGCCACCTCCACCGTATAGGAGTACAGATAGGAATACAGCTCGCCCGAGATAAACTCCTCCGCCTCGCCGGAATCCTCCGACTCCCGGATCATGGCCGCCAGGTCCTCGTAGAGGGCCTCGTTCCCGTAATCCGCATAGCTGTAGCCGTAACCGTCAAATCCGGAAAATACGACGCTGATATAGTCATTCAGGGAAACCCACCGTATCTCCGTCAGTCCCTCCACACTCAGCTGTACGGAATCGTTTTCCAGGACGATGCCGTAGGCCTTCAGCAGCTTTTTATCCATGCCGCTCTCCACCGTCACCACATCGCCGTTGGACAGCTCCCCGCTTTTTGACAGGGAGAAATCTCTGGCGGCGTCCTCCACCAGCTCCGTGATCTCATCCTCCTGCCTCACAGTCAGCTTTTTCTTCTCCCGGATATCCTCCAGAAAACGATCCACATCAAAGGCCAGGGACGCGGTCCCCTCCGTGTCCAGCCCTGAGAGCTTCAGGGAAATGTAATCCGTGGGGCGCAGCTTCTGGCTGCTGAAAAATACCAGCTTCACCAGCACCGCCGCCACCAGCAGCACCACCACCGCCGCCAGAGGGATCACCTTTTTGATCCCGGGGCCGGACGGCCCCCTTTTGGCCGGCGGCTCCTCCGCCCCATGCTGCTTTGCCCCGCAGTGGGGACAGCATTTCATATGATTTTCCAGTTCTTTTCCGCAATTATGACAAAACATCTCTCTCCTCCACTTTCACCGTCTTAATTTCCCAGCGCCGGAATCACTTCATTGTAGGCCGCGCCGCAGTTGACACAGGTGTAGGTACAGATCCCTGTGGTGCTGGCGGTGGCCTCCAGGATCACCTCGCTGGTGAACTCATGCTGCCGGACCGTTTTTGCCTCGTACCTCATATCAAAAATAGGATAATTGCTGTCTGACGCGTTGTAGGACAGCTTCAGCTGAGTGACGCCCTCCGTGTTGATGGTCACCTCCTGACTCAGCATGTCGGATGTCAGCTGGATCTCCTTCATCAGATTCCCGTCCCCGAACACCTGCAGCACACCGCCGCCGGTCCTCTCGTTGTCCATATGTCCCACCGTGAAGGTCACGCTGGAATACTGCTGCCCCAGATTGTACAGCGCTTCCCTTGCGCTGTTGTAATTGGAGGGAATCACCCCGTAATAGTACGCCTTTCCCATCACATAAAAGCAGTCCAGGGGATCCTCCGTGGTCTCGATGGAGTACAGATTCTCCGTCTGGTAGGGCTGAAGGTACGGAACACACTCCTCCTGCTCCTCGACCAGCTCGGCATAGGAATATCCGCAGTCCCGGCAGCTGTAGGTATAGATCCCGGAGCTGTACACGGAGGGCACCTGGGTCATCTCCATGGTGAAGATATGGCCGCCGTACCCCGTCACGTTGGCGTAGCCGTAGGCCGCGTCACTGCCCTCCTGGTCCAGCCGGAGCTGCCTCACGCCGGTCACGTCCAGCTCCAGCTTTTTGGTGATCATGTCGCTGGTCAGCTCCAGGGTCTGGGTCAGCGCTCCGTCCATATAAAGATACAGCGTGGCGCCGCCGGTCCTCTCCCCATCCAGATGGCCCACCTCCATGGTCACCGAGGTGAAGCCGCCCTCCAGATTGTACAGCGCCTGCCTCTCGGAATTATAATTTCCCTGTGTCAGGCCCTGATAGTAGGCAGTGCCCATCATGGAAAAGGACTCCCGCTCATCGTTGTCCCAAACCGAAAAATTGGAGGTCTGATAGGGCGTGAGTATATGGGGCGCCCCCGTCTCCGCCCCGCCGGCCGCCTCCGCCGCCCCGGCTCCCCGGACCGCCAGGCAGGACAGGGCCGCCGCAATCAGCACAGTTTTCAAAAAATTTTTTCCAAACACGTTCATACCATTTTTCTCCTTTCTTAGAACATTCCCACCATTTTCGAACGCGTTGAAAAATTCATCCTATACTGAACATCAATTTTCAGACACGCCCCGGCAAAACGCACAAATAATATATTATATTCAAACAATCTTAATGAAAAGTTTAGCATTTTCCCCAGAATACGTCAACAGAATAAAGCGCGTTTCATAAAAAAGTATGTTTCAGATATGATTTTTTGGCATAAAGCGAAAAAAGGCGGACAGTCCAAAGCTGTCCGCCTTTTCGGCAATCTTATTGATACAGGATAATCGGCACGTTGGTCTCGATATTTTCATAGATCACGGCGGCCGCGTTAGTGGGAAGGTTCACGCAGCCGTGGGAGCCGTCGGTCAGATAGATGCTGCCTCCGAAGGAGCTTCTCCAGGAGGCGTCGTGGAGTCCCTGGCCGTCGTGGAAGGGCATCCAATACTGAACCTTCGTCTCATACGCGCCATTGCCCTGGCCTCCCTTCAGCACGGAGGGACTTTCCTTGTAGGCCAGCGGGAAAACGCCTGTGGCGGTCTCCCGGCCATCCTTGGGCAGACCGGACACGAAATCGCTCTCCACCACCAGCTCGCCTCCCATGTAGAACCAGAGGTGCTGGGCCGTCAGATTGACCTCCACGTAGTTGCCGCAGATATCATCCCGGCCGTTCCGGGCATAGCCCCTGACCGCATAGACCGGCTCCCGCTCCACCACAGTGTTGCTGTAGATATCGCTGAGCAGCTGGGCCGCCTCCTGATCCTCATCGATCTGGTAGCCGTAATCGCTGCTGGCATAGGTGATGGTGCTGCCGTCATGGGCGGTAAATTCTCTGGGGTAATACAGCGTATCGTACTTCGCCTTCAGGTTATTCACATATTCATAGATGTAATTCTCATCGATGGTCCCCTGTCCGTCGCTGATCACCAGCCACTGCTGGATGGTGTCCCAGTCCAGCTCCTCGGTGGTCTCACCGAAGGTCAGCGTGATCTTCGCCTTGCAGAAGGAATTGTAAATATTCATGAGAGTGTTCATCTCGCTGTCGCTCTGAGTCACCGCCGGGAGGTAGTAGAAGGACTCCGGCACCTCCAGCGCCGCGTCCGGCTGGGGACGGTCCGCCGCCACCATTTTATCCACCGTATCCTTCACCATGGCCTGCAGGTCCGCGTCGTCAAACTCATTTCCGTAAATCTCCGGCTCGATGTAGTATTCCGTGCCGTTAAACTCCATCGTAGCGTCCTGGCTCTGCCGCCGGGGAGCGGCAAAGTTCGCCGCGGATACGCTCTGCCGGAAGGTGCTCTCATCGAACTCAAAGGGCACCTCCACCTCAAATTCATTTCCTTCCATCAGACTGAATATCAGGCCCAGGTTCTGCTCCCGCATGCAGGACTGAATATTGGACAGCAGCCCCATCTCGTCCACGGTGTAGCCCATATCCGCCAGACTCAGCTCCTGGGCGGTCTCACCCTGCTCCAGAATGGTGACACCGGGCGCGCTGTAATCCTGCTTCAGGATCAGCAGCACCTCCTTGCAGCTCTTCCCGGCCACGTCGTAGCCGTTGATCCTGGTCTCCTCAAAAAAGAGACCGCTGTTGACCTTATCATACAGATAGTAGGCCACCGCTCCAAGAACCACCGCGACCAAAATAACAATCACTGTAACCGCTATGGCAATTCCTTTTTTCTTCTTTTTCTTCAACTTATGTCCCTTACCCTTCTAACCGTTTCCCCGAAACAAATCTCTCCCCCTGATAGAATCTATCCCGGCAAACTTAGTATTCACCTCAATATATTGCACTATTCCTCCCCAATAGTCAAGTGGATGAATCTTAAAAATTCTATAACTATTTCAGAACAGCACCGTCACCTCCGTCCCCTTTCCCACCTCGCTCCAAAGCTCCAGCTCCGCGTGGTGCCTCGCCACAATATGCTTCACGATGGCCAGTCCAAGGCCGGTCCCGCCGGTGAGCTTTGACCGGCTCTTATCCACCCGGTAAAACCGCTCAAACACCCGCTCCTGGCTCTCCTTTGGGATCCCGATCCCCGTATCCCTCACCGTCAGGACCGGCCGTCCCTTCCTCCTCTCCACCGTCACATCCACCCGGCCTCCTGGCCGGTTGTAGCGGATGGCGTTGTCGCAGAGATTGTAAAGCAGCTCCTCCAGCATGTCCCGGTCTCCCTCCACCGGGCACCTGCTGCCCTCACAGCTGATGGACAGCCCGTGCCTCTTGGCGCTTAGCCGGACCATCTCCACGCAGGAGGCGGCCAGATCGTAGAGGTCCACCTCCCCAAAGGCCGGCTCCTCCCGCTCCCCGTCCAGCTCCGAGAGCCGGATGATATCGTTGATCAGCGTCAGCAGCCTCTTGGCGTTTCGGTGAATCTCCCCGGCGAACCGCTGTACCTCCTTCTCCCCGGCGATCCCCGTCTCGATCAGCTCCGAGTACCCCGAGATGGAGGTGAGGGGGGTTTTCAGCTCATGGGAGACGTTGGCGGTGAATTCCTGCCGCATCCTCGCGCTTTTCAGAATGTCCTCGTGCTGCTGCCGGATCCTGGTGATGAAGGGCACCAGCTCCTCGTAGGCGCCGATATCCCCCGCGCTGTCGATGTCCTTCGCCAGCTTTTCGATGGGCCGCACCAGACCGGCCGTGATGTACCGGGACAGAACCATGCAGAGCACAAACATGGCGACTCCCACCCCCACGATTCCCCGGATCGTGCTTCGAAACACGCTCCAGATGCTGTCCGCCTCCTTGCTGATCCTGAGAATATCTCCGCTTTGCATCCGCACCGCGTAATAATACATATCCCGGTCCAGGGTGTCGGAGTGGCGCACGGCGTAGCCGCTGCCCCCCGCCTCCGCCTCGATCACCTCCGGCCGGTCCCCGTGATTGCCCAGGGTGTTTCCCGCCTGGCTGTCGAAGAGCACGCTGCCGCCGCTGTCAATCACCGTCACCCGCATATCCTCCACCGGATCCTTGTACCGAAGCCCCAGCTCCTCCCCGGACCGTGCCATCCCGTTCAGCACCGAGGCGTAGGTCTCCATGTCCTCGATGATCTGCTCCCGGTACATATGATGGAAAATGGCAACCGCCATAAAAAGGGTTGCCACCAGTGTCAGCGATACCGTCAAAAGTAAATACCGGTTGATCTTCTTCTTCATCCCTCCATCAGTCCTCTCCCGTCAGCATATAGCCCACGTTCCGCACCGTCCGGATCAGGCTTCCCGCCTCCCCCAGCTTCTGGCGCAGGGTCTTGATATGCATGTCCAATGTCCGGGATTCCCCCTCAAAGTCGGTCCCCCAGACCCGCTCCAGAATCATGTCCCGGGAGGACACGATCCCGGCATTTCGCAGCAGCAGCTTCAAAAGCTCATACTCCTTGTAGGTCAGCTCGCAGGGGCGGCCCTCCACGGACACGGCCCGGCGCTCGTCGTCCATAAAAATGGGGCCGAAGCGGATCATCCGCTCCTCCTCCATTCCCCGGCTCCTGCGCATCAGAGCCTTCACCCTGGAAATCAGCTCCATGACCCCAAAGGGCTTTGTGATGTAGTCGTCGGCCCCGAAATCCAGGCCCTTCACCTTGTCCAGCTCCGTGGTCTTTGCCGTGGCCATGATCACCGGCAGCTTCCTGGTCTCCGCCCCCCGGCGCAGCTTTCTCACGATGGACAGCCCGTCCTCGTCCGGCAGCATCACGTCCAGCAGCACCAGAGCCGGGACCCGCTCCCTCAGTCTGGCGAAAAAGGCGGAGGCGCAGTCAAAGCCCTGCACCTCAAAGCCTGCGTTTTTCAGGGCGAACATCTCGATCTCCCGGATGTTCTCATCATCCTCCACAATGTAGATCAGCGCCATAAAAGCACCTTCCTTTCCTCCCCTATTTTATGCCCGGTCCCTGTTTTTTGTCCAGTCTATTTTACTCCGCTCCCGCGGGCCGCATCCTGGCCCGCATATCCACCTTCGGCGTGCCCTTCACCCGCTCCGGCAGGGCGTAGCGCCTGGAATATTCCTCAAATTTTGCCCGGAAGTATCTGTCGTCCTCCGCCTTCAGGGAATTCAGGTAGGCGTGGCGCTCATACTCGTCATTTTCCGCTTGGATCAGACAGACGGCCAGATTGGAGCAGTGGTCCGCTACCCTCTTGTAGCTGGTGATCAGGTCGGACAGCACAAAGCCCAGCTCGATGGTGCACCGGCCCTCCCGGAGACGGTCGATGTGGCGTTTTTTCATCTCATCCCCCAGGTCGTCGATCACCTCCTCCAGAGGCTCCACCTGGCGGGCCAGCGACGCGTCCTCCCCTCGCACCGCCTCCATGGAGATCCACACCACCTCCTTCACCGCCATGGAAAAGACCTCCAGCTCTCCCACCGCCGCCTCGGAGAAGGCCAGATTCTTGTCGTAGATTTCCTTGGCCGCCCGCACAATGTGCACCGCGTGGTCGGAGATCCGCTCGATATCGCCGATGCTGTGGAGCAGCACCGACAGGGTGTGGCTGTCTCTTATCTGCATCTCCTTTTTCGCCAGCTGCACCAGGTAGGTGCCCAGCCGGTCCTCGTACCGGTCGATCACCTCCTCGTCCGCCGTCACCTGCTCCACCTTTTTCTCGTCAAAGGTGTGAAGCAGGGAGATGGCGCTGTCCAATGCCTCCGTGGTGATCTCCGCCATGTGGGAGCAGGCCACCCGGCACTGCTCCATGGCCAGAGCCGGATTCTCCAGGAACCGGTCGTCCAGGGCCGCGAGGCCGGACAGCGCCCCTGCGGAGCGCTCCTCCTCTTTCCCGTCCCGGACCGTCAGCATGGCCAGCTTTTCCAGCACCTGGTGGAAGGGCAGCCACAGCAGGGTGGCGAACACATTAAACAGGGTGTGGACCACCGCGATGCCCGCGGCGTTGGCCCCCTGGTCCAGGAAGGCAAAGCTCACGATCCCGTTCACCGAGTAAAACAGCGCCATGAAGACCAGGGTGCCGATCAGATTAAAATACAGGTGGACAAAGGCGGTGCGCTTCGCATTTTTCTTGGCGCCGATGGCGGAGAGCAGGGCCGTCACACAGGTGCCGATATTCTGTCCCATAATGATAGGGATGGCGGCCCCGTAGGACACCGCCCCGGTGGCGCACAGCGCCTGAAGGATTCCCACCGACGCGGAGGAGCTTTGAATGACCGCCGTCAGCACCGCTCCGGCCAGCATTCCCAGCACCGGATTCTGAAACATCAGCAGAATATTGGTAAACTCCGGCACATTCGCCAGGGGCTTCACCGCCCCGCTCATGGTGTCCATCCCCGTCATCAGCACGGCGAAGCCGATCATGATGGATCCGGCGTCCTTCCTCTTCTCCTGCTTCGAGAACATCAAAAACGCCACACCGATCACCGCCAGCACCGGGGAGAAGGAGGAGGGCTTTAACATCCGCACAAAAAAGCTGTCTCCCTCCAGTCCGGAGAGGCTGAGAATCCAGGAGGTGATGGTGGTGCCGATGTTGGCCCCCATGATGATCCCCACCGCCCGCTGCAAGGTCATAATCCCGGAATTCACAAAGCCCACCGCCATCACCGTGGTGGCGGAGGAGGACTGGATCACCGCAGTGACTCCCGCCCCCAGCAGCACCCCTCTGATGGTGCTGGAGGTCAGCCTCTCCAGAAGCTTTTCCAGACGGCCGCCCGATGCCCTTGTCAGGCCGTCTCCCATCACGCTCATTCCATAGAGGAACAGGGCCAGTCCTCCTGCCATTGTCAAAATACTGAAAATATCCATACGCTTTTCCTCCCGCGGCTTTCCCGCCCCCGGGCGGCACAGGCCGCATTCTATCTTGATTTACCATACGTCTGGATTATACCTAAGTCACGTAAAATCAAAAGCTTCCGCATGTAAAATCCATGTAAAATTTCACGCGTTCCTTTCTATTTTTTCCTGTTTTTAAGGTTTTATTTACCCG
>CAZGRM010000102.1:0-11662 GCA_964528295.1 uncultured Lachnospiraceae bacterium | reverse complement strand
CCAGGTGGCCTATGCGGTGGCCCGTATTCTGAAACTGCCCTGGACCACGTTGGATATGAGCTCCATCAACGATCCGGAGCAGCTCACCGGCAGCTCCCGCATCTATTCCAACGCGAAGCCCGGCATTATCATGGAGGCCTTCTCCATGGCGGGGGAGTCCAACCTAGTCTTCATCATCAACGAGCTGGACAAGGCCTCGGCGGGAAAGGGCAACGGCAATCCGGCGGATGTGCTGCTGACCCTTCTTGACAATCTGGGCTTTACGGACAATTACATCGAGTGCATGGTGCCCACGGTGGGCGTCTACCCCATCGCCACCGCCAACGACAAATCCCAGATCAGCGCTCCTCTGATGTCCCGCTTTGCCGTCATCGACATCCCGGACTACACCCCGGAGGAGAAGAAGGTGATCTTCTCCAAATTCGCTCTCCCCAAGGTGCTGAAACGCATGGGCCTGGGGGAGAAGGAGTGTGTAGTGACGGAGGAAGGGCTGAACGCGGTGGTGGATCTATACGCAAACACCACCGGCATCCGGGACCTGGAGCAGGCGGCGGAGCACATGGCGGCCAACGCCCTCTACCAGATCGAGGTGGATCGCGTCTCGGAGGTGGTGTTTGACGGGGAGAGCGTTCGGAGGCTGCTGGCATAGCGGGAAGGACCGTATCATAATAAAGTCCCGACAATATTGTCATTCATCTTTTTTCTTATCGCGTCATACGCCGAGAGCTCTTCCTGGGAGAGGCCGGAGAAGCAGATTTGACGGTAGTGATCCCGTATGCCCTCCAGGGCCTCCAGCAGGGGGAGGGCGGAGGGGAGAAGGCTGATTTCGAGGGATTTTGTCCTGGCCTTCTTCCCGGTCTGCCCAGCCCCGGAGGTAAATTCGGTCCAGGTGATATAGCCCCGGGATCTGAGGCTCTGTAGGACCGCGGACAGCCTTCTGCGGGTACAGCCGGTCAGGTCCATCAGCTCCCTCCTGGTGTAGGAGGGATGTCCATTCTTCAGACAGAGCAGCAGGTAGAGCTCCTCCAGCTGTAAATCATAGCGGAACGCGGCCGACTGGAGACAGGCGTCCAGACATTTCTTTTTCAGATAAAGCTCCGAAAGGATATCGTCCTCCGCCAGCAGCTCCGGGTTTACCCGTATCCGCTCCTCCCCCAGCCTCAGGCTGCCCGGAAGGAGGGCGGGGGGAACGATCCCGTCGTTTGCCGCGTCCACCAGAAAGCGGTAGACCTGCAGCCGGCTCTTCTCGTAATCCTCCTCGCCGAATACCTCTCGGTAAAACTTTTGATAATACTCAAAGACCGTCGCCTTCATCTGTATCGTCTTTGTAATGCTGGCTCCCTGGGAGGACAGGGATTTTTTGGTGCGGACGTAGTAGTAGAGAGGGAGGCGCAGGACATAGACGCTCTGACTGTGGCAGATATATTCCAGGTTGAACATAAAATCCTCGCACCAGCTGATGGTGGAGTCCATATAGAGCTGGTACTGGTCGATGATTTCCTTTTTATAGAGCTTGTTCCACAGCACGCCGTAATAAAAATCCGCCGGATTTTCCATCATCTGAGCCGCAAACTCCTTTTTGCTCAGCAGTCCCTCCTCCTGGATATCTCCCTTGGGAGCGATCCGGTCGTCGATCACCCGGTAAAAATCGCAGATCACCATATCGCAGGCCTGGGCTTCGGCCGCCGTCACCAGTGCGGCGGTGGCCGCCGGGGCGATCCAGTCATCCGCGTCCGCAAACTGGAGCCACGCTCCCTTGGCCTGGCGGATGGCCAGATTCCGGCTGTCGGAGACTCCGGTGTTCTCCTTGTGGAAGACCCGGATTCTTCCGTCCTCCCGGGCGTACGCGTCACAGATGGCCCCGGAGGAATCCTGACTTCCGTCATCCACCAGGAGCAATTCAAAATTTTCATAGTTTTGTCTGAGGATACTGTCAACACAGCGTTTCAGCACGGCTTCCGCGTTGTACAGCGGAACAATGATACTGACCAGCGGGTTTTGCCCTGCTGCCGTCAGAGTTACAGCTGCCAAATCATCACTTCCCATCGCGAGTCAATTTTTAATCACACTGTAGCATACCCGGTGAAGACTGTCAACAAACAGAATTTTTACTGCTATGAGGAGTACGAGGGGGAGGCGGTGCGGACCTTCTTTTCGCTTCAGTGGGACACCGCACCGTCCTGGTCCGGGGCCTTGACGGGGACGCCAGAGGAATGAACCGCCGGTTTGCCTTTCAGTTCCCCTGCTGGAAGACGGAGGGGGAGCCAAGGGTCCTTGCGGGCGGGAGGCCGGTGAGGGCAGAGTGGAGAGAGGGAGAACAGATTCTGGATGTTTCCCTGCTCGGTATGGAAAAAACAGGAGAGCTTGTGATACAATGGGAGAGGAAGCCGGAGCTTTTGGGAAACGATTTTCAGCGGGAGCTGTTTGATTTCCTGAAGGAGGCGCAGATTTCCTTTGACCAGAAGGAGCGGATCTACCGCCTGGCGGAGGAGCGGGGGAGCTCCCCGCGTCTGGTGTCAGAGCTTTCGGAGATGCGGTTGAAGGCTTCTGTATGGGAGGGAATCAGCGAGCTGCTGTGGGCGGATTTTTCAAACACGCTCTAGAATGACAGGAGGAGAAGAAAATGGCAGTGACAACATCAGTGAGCCTGCGAAATCAGGTGATCTATTCTATCTATGTGAGAAATTACAGCCAGGAGGGCACCTTCGCGGCTGTGGAGAGAGATTTGGACCGGATACAAAGTCTGGGAGTGGACATCATATGGCTGCTTCCCATCTATCCCATCGGAAAGGAAAAGCGGAAGGGGACGCTGGGATCCCCCTACGCCATCGCCGACTACCGGAGGGTGAACCCGGAGCTGGGAACCATGGAGGATTTCCTCCGGCTGGTGGAGGGGATCCATAGCAGGGGAATGAAGTGTATGCTGGATATCGTCTACAACCATACCGCCCCGGATTCCTGGCTGGCGGAGCATCACCCGGATTATTTTTACCGGACCCCGGAGGGCCGGATGGGAAACCGGGTGGGAGACTGGGGCGACGTGGTGGACCTGGACTATGGCAATGAGGAGCTCTGGGCGTACCAGATCGACACCCTGAAAATGTGGGCGGGGATCGTGGACGGCTTCCGCTGCGACGTGGCTCCCCTGGTGCCCCCGGCCTTCTGGCTCAGGGCCCGCCGGGAGGTGGCGGAGGTGAATCCCGATTGTATCTGGCTCAGCGAGTCGGTGGAGCCGGAGTTTATTCTGGACCTCCGGTCCAGGGGCATGACCAACCTTTCGGATTCGGAGATTTTCCAGGCCTTCGATCTCTGCTATGACTACGATATCCACAAATACTTCCGGGCCTATCTGCGGGGCGAGTCCTCCCTTAGCAGATACGCGGAGGCGGTGAACATGCAGGAGTATATTTATCCGGCCAACTACGTGAAGCTCCGGTATCTGGAAAACCACGATCAGGACCGGGCGAGGGCCATCATCTCCTCGGAGACTGCCCTTCGAAACTGGACCGCCTTCATCTATTTCCAGAAGGGAGCGACCCTGATCTACGCGGGCCAGGAGAACCAGAACGAGCGGCGGCCGGATCTCTTTGAGAAGGACGTGATCTCCCTGGACGGCACCCGGGACCTCTCCGGTCTGCTGGCCCGCCTAAGCCGTGTGAAAAAGCTTCCGGTGCTGGCGGACAGCAGCTACCACCTGACCGCGGTGGAGGAGTCCGGAGCCATCGTGGGAGAGCCCCGGGGCATCCACACCCCGGACCGGGCGGTGGGAGTCTTCAGCTTCGAGGACCAAAAAGGCCAGGTGCCCGTCCCGCTGCCGGACGGGACCTACGAAAACCTGGTGAACGGGCAGCCCGTGGAGGTGAAAGACGGCCGGGTGGCGCTGGAGGCGTGTCCCATTATCATTTCGTGATTTGATATATCTGTCTGGGAGTATCGGATTTCATATCCGGTACTCCTATTTTTTTTGGAATTACGTGAAAATGTACGAATTTCAAGGGCTTAAATTGTACATAATTCTGTTTTTCAATGAAATGACAAAATTTGATTGACAGATCAGGAGATGGGTGATAAATTATATTCATAAAATATATATCTGAGATATATATTTAAAATATATAAAAGGCTTGGAGCTATTCGGCATAGCTGTATATTTCTTTACAAATGAAGCCGTTCTCGCTAAAATGAAAAATAAAACGACAGGAGAGAAATATATGGATCTTAGATTAATGGAAGATATAATGGAAGCTATCCACTTGGCAGGACGTATTGTGGCAAATCTGCCTGGCCTGCCGAAGCCACTAAAAAATGGAATGCTCCCAGTGCTCTGTACGTTACGCCGGCTGCAGGATGAGGAGGGCAGAACTAAGGTTACAGATATCAGCAAATACCTGCGGCTCACGTCACCGGGGGTGATTCGTTTGATCGGTCTGTGTGAGAAAGAGGGCCTGGTAGAGAAGTGGAGAGACGCGGTAGATAAACGGGTAGTAAATATCAGATTGACAGAGAAGGGAAGTCAGGTGCTGGAATACACTTTAGATCAATATCATAAGGTGCTGGCACAGCAGTTTTCCAATTTTGAGGATAAAGAATGGGAGACGATGGTTAAGCTGCTGCGTTATTCCTATGATGTGATGGAGGAGGTCAGCAGACAGATGAACTATCAATTGCCGGACTGGCAGCAGGAGAATGTGCCGGAAGAAAATCGGGAATGATAATAAAATATGCATATTTATTATAAAGAGTGGCTACGAGGAGCGGCTATTCGTCGCAGTGTGATTTGTGAGGGGAATCGCCGCGGAAAACAAGCAAAAGAAAAAGGAGGATGCTGATTGGTGAAAGATATATTGAAGACAAAAAGACACCGGATGCTTTTGACAGGCTTTTGTGTGGGATTGGCCTTTGGTTCCTGTCAGATGGGAGTCCAGGCGGACGAGACGGTATCGCTTACTATGAACTGGATGGGAGGTGAGGAGTCCAATAATTATTGGCTTCCGCTGTTGGACAGCTGGAACGAGCGTCATCCTGAGATACAGATTTCAGGAGAGATGTGGGATACGGATTCTGAGGAAAAGCTCCGTATCGCGCTGATGTCGGGAAGTGCGCCGGACATTGTTATGATGGGTTCTTCATGGGTACCGGATATTGTGAAAAGCGGTGACTTCCTTCTCGATTTTAACACCCAGGAGATTTTGAATCTGAACGGGTATGATGCGGAGATTATTCAGGAAATGTGTCAAATTGACGGAATCCAGGCGGCTCTTCCGGCCTCCTACTCCACCATTACCATGTGTGTTAATATGACGGCCTGTGAAAAATATGGAGTGACCATTACGGACGGCATGACACTGAAGGAGTTGTACGCGGAGGGACAGAAGCTGCATGAGGCCTATCCTGACGTGTATCTTTACAACGTGCACGAACAGGAAATCTATGAGCTGGCTCGGGCGCTCCTGAGACAGCAGGTATCGAAGGATTTGTTTACGGAGGATTATACGGCGAATGTCACTCAGAACGATTTGCGGACTATATTTGAGCTGATACAGGAGGGATACGACACAGGGACCTTTCAGCCCATCGACGAGGCGGTGGGAAGCTCTCCCGACGGAGGCTGTTTGCTGAACGCAAAATGGGTAGCTTCGGAGGCGTTGATTTCTTCGAATGCCAGCGGCGGCATTATCTATGCGATCTCTTTCGTAGAGGGAAATGAGGACATGGATTTTCAGATGTTCACTTTGCCCAAGCTCTCGGAGGATAACGACTATGGCTCCAGTATTGTATCCAGTGAAAAAGTCTGGGGAATCACCACCGCCTGCGGGAATCCTGACGCGGCGCTGACCTTTCTTGACTGGCTGGTAAATACTACGGAGGCGGTGGATCTACTTCAAGGTGACGCACTGGGGGGTGTGTACGCCACAGAGATACAGTTTAATTACTCGGCGGAGCAGGGATATTCCAATCCGTATATTACGGAGGGCTATGAAAAGGCGGCGCCGGTAGCTCTTCCGTATGAAAACAGTGTTTCTCAGAACAGTTCGCTGAATGATATATTAAAGGAACAGATTCTGAAAGTAGCTTACCAGTATTTGACACCGGAGGAGTGCGCCGATGAGACAATGAGACTGCTGGAAACCCAGCTTGAGGTGCTGAAATCAGAGGCGCGATAAAAAAGGGGGGCCTAAGCGATTAAGGCCCCTTATTTCAAAAATGCTGGGGGTGTAGCATGAAAAAAAGAAAAAAATATCATAATATTGGACTGCTTTACATTTCGCCATGGGTGATCGGATTTCTTGTGTTTCAATTGTATCCGCTTGCTTCCTCCATTTTCTATTCCTTTACACAATATAATATTCTTCAGCCGCCGAAGTGGATTGGGCTAATGAATTACAGGAACCTGTTTACCGCGGATGCCAATTTTATCAATTCTCTCAGGGTAACCCTTCTGTATGTGGGAATATCCCTGCCTCTTCGTCTGGTGGTATCTCTGGGGGTGGCGCTGTTGTTGAATATGAAAGTGAAGGGGATTGGAATATTCCGGACGGCATATTATGTGCCGTCACTCCTGGGCGGAAGCGTAGCGGTGGCGATTGTGTGGAGGTATATGTTTGCGCTGAAGGGAGTGGTAAATTCCATCCTGGGAATCTTTGGGGTGGAGGCAGTCAATTGGCTCGGGGATCCCTCCAAGGCTATTTGGACCATTTCTCTGTTGAATGTATGGCAGTTCGGCGGCTCCATGATTATTTTTTTGTCTGGTCTGCAGGAGATTCCACAGGAGTATTATGAGGCGGCGAAAATCGAGGGCTGCGGAAAGTTCCGGGCTTTTATGAAGATCACTCTGCCCCTGCTGTATCAAATCATCATGTACAATTTGATTATGGAGCTGATTCGCTCCTTCCAGGATTTCACAGCTGCTTTTCTGATCACAGAGGGAGGACCTATGTATTCTACCTATCTGTATGCGTTGAAAATGTATAATGACGCCTTTACTAATTTTCGGATCGGCTATGCTTCAGCGGAGTCCTGTGTGTTGTTTGTGATTTTGATTTTGATTACTGTTTTTGTATTCAAGGCAGGTGGATTATGGAGCTTCTATACAGGAGGGGAGGAGTAGCGTGAGGCGGAAGAAAACATGGAGAGTCAGGAGAGCTTTTTTGTATCTGTTTTTGACTGTGACCAGTCTGATTATGATTTATCCGCTCCTGTGGATGTTCTTTGGGGCCTTTAAATCAAACAGTGAATTGTTTGGCAGTATGGCGCTGCTGCCAAAAGCGTGGGGAATAGAGGGCTTTGTGAGTGGATGGAAAGGGTCCGGGTTCGTTACTTATACCACCTATTTTATTAATACATTTTGGCTGCTGGCGCCATCGGTGGCTTTCGGGACTGTTTCTAGTATCTTTGTGGCCTACGGATTTGCGCGGTTTCAGTTTATAGGGAAAAAACTGTGTTTTACGGTTATGATCTGTACGATGCTGCTACCCGGAACCGCCATGATTATTCCAAGATACGTTTTGTTTAATAAGCTGGGGTGGGTGAACACCTATCTTCCGCTCATTGTACCCATGGCATTTGGGACCGTGGCGTTTAATAATTTTATGCTGCTGGTATTTTTTAAGGGAATTCCAAAAGCTCTGACAGAGGCGGCGGTAATGGACGGTGCCGGAGCATTTCGGATTTTGTGGCAGATATATGTACCGCTGTCGAAACCATCTATTATTACCATTATTATTTTTATCTGTATTAATACATGGAACAATTTTATGGAACCGATGATTTATATCAATTCAACAGAAAAATTTCCGATCGCTCTGGCGCTTCGGTCCACCTTTAATCAGTCGGAGGTATCCTGGAATAAGGCATTGGCTATGTCTTTTTGTGCGGTGATTCCGGTAATCTTGATTTTTTTGGCTGCCCAGAGGTATTTTGTTGAAGGGGTTGCGACAACTGGAATTAAGGAATAGGAGAATGAAGATGACAGAAAGAGAACTGGATATTTTATTGCGGGAAGCACAGAGGGTGAAGGATCGGGCGGATATTGAAAATCTGTTTGGCACATATCAGTATTACCGCTCGGTGATCAGAGACGAAAAAATAATGGAGCTTTTTTCAAAAAAACTGCCGGATGTGCGGATTGATTGGGGGCATGGGCTGCTGGAGGGATATGAGGAGCTGAAAAAATATTATGTGGGAAGACCCAGAAATAAGGGGAAAATGATTGTCCACTCCATTATGAATCCTATTATTGAGATTGCGGGGGATGGACAGAGCGCAAAAGGCTTTTGGATTTCGGCGGGGCATGAGAGTTGTCCATATTATGAAAAACCGGATGTGGTAAAGGAGAGGGATTGGATGGCCGCTTATGCGAAGGGACCAGATAAAAATGGATTTTACAAGTATGTCCATTGGGTTTGGAATAAGTATGGGGTGGACTTTATAAAGGAAGAGGACGGCTGGAAAATCTGGCATATCCGGGAGGTGGAGCTGATGCGGGCGCCATATGATGAGGATTGGATCGATTTTTCTATTTCCCGTCAGGCCACGGAGCGGCTGGCAGGGCTGTCTATTCCCTGGGACGGTCTGGAAAGCTCGCCGCTGATGCCAAAGAGTACCAGAGAATCTACCAGCTACACGGGATATCATGTGGATCGTTCGCCGGTGGAAGAGCCCAGGCGACCGGAGCCTTATGAGACATTCTCAGAAACGTTCACATATTAGATAGGAGGAGCGGATGGAAGGGCTTAGTTATGAAGAAAAACTAGAAAAATTGAGGAGGCTGACACAGGAGGCTAAGGATCGGGCGGAGATAAAGAATCTGTTTTCTACCTATCAGTATAATCATAGCCTGATTTTGGATGACAGGACCGTGGATGAGCTGTATGCGCAAAACCAGGAGGATGTGCGGCACGACTGGGGAGAGGTGCTGGAGGGGGTGGAAGAGCTAAAAAAGTATTATATAGGGCGTCCTCGCTATCGGGGAAAAATGATTGTACACTCTTTGGCGAATCCTGTAATTTATATTGCGGAGGATGGAAAGACGGCCAAGGGGATCTGGTTTTCGATCGGCCATGAAAGTACCCCTTATATGTGCCGCCCCACCCTGGAAAAGGATCATGATCCGGTGGGACCCAGGCTGGAGGGTCCGGATAAGTACGGAATCTATAAGTTTTCTCATTGGGTGTGGAATAAATATGGAGTTGATTTTATAAAGGAAAATGGAAGGTGGAAAATCTGGCATCTGAGGACGGTGGGATCTTTGCGTACTCATTTTGATATGGACTGGATTGAGTTTTCTATCAGCAACATGACAGATGACAGAAGGTGTGGGCTGAGCGTGCCCTGGCAGGGGCTGGATGCCTCCATGCCTCTGCTGACCCGGAATACTCGTGCCACCACAAAACCTCAATTCGGATACCAGGTAGACCGTTCGGCTGTGGAGGATCCGGAACTTCCCCAGGCATATGATACTTTTGAACATACTTTTTCCTATTAATAAGACCGTTCTGTAATCCTTCTGAATCCTAGAATTTATATACCTTTCCCGATTAATAAAGGTGAAAAACGAAAATAGGAGGAAGTATGAACAACAGGAAAGTGACCGCACTGTGGCTATGGGATTGAGTCTTGTGGGATGTGCCGGTCAATCTCCGGGGGAGACCAGAAAAGAGTACAGAAACGGCTAGTGTGAAGGGGAGCTCGGAGGCTGCCGCATCCCTCTATCAGGTGACGGCGGAGAATCTGACGCCCTCCAACGCCACCAAGAATACGGAGTCCGTGGAGTGGACGTTTCCGGGAGCCAGCACAGAGTCCTCCACAGAAAATTCAGTGAAGGTAACCTAAGGTGAATAAATAATCCCCCGCTCTTTGAGAAGCGGGGGAAGCTTTTTGTTGGAATTTAGTCAGCGGCGGAAAAATGCGGCCAGCCTGCTGAGCAGAGAATTGGATCGTGATGTAAGCACAAAGTCAACAAAATTGTCAATCCTCAGCCAGGAGGGAGTGTCCGTCTGGGGCTGGGCGTATCCAAAAGTAGAAAGCTGAGTGTATGGAATCATAGTATCTGCCTCCTTTCCGTTTTTTCTGTCGCACGTGCATTACCTTTCTTATCTTTAGTTTACTCCGAAGCGCCAAAAATTCAATGTGTGTACGTTCAGAAAAAAATATAAAGTATTGTGCTATGAGCACAAAGTATGGTAGAATGTATAAAACAGGACGCTCAGAGATGGGAGGGAATGGGCATGGCGCTGACTTTAAAGGAAATGATCGAACTGACACAGAAGCAGTACCGGCTCCAGCTGCTGGCGGGAAAGCAGCAGCTGGAGCATGTGGTGACCTGGGTGCATATGCTGGAGTTCACCAGCGTCACAGAGTTTTTCTGGGGCAATGAGCTGGTGGTCACCAGCGGCTATGCGCTGCAAAAGGAGGAGGATATGTTCCGGCTGATCGATACGCTGGAGGAGAGAAACTGCACCGGGCTGGTGATCAATGTGGGGAAATATATTCAGAAAGTGTCCGGCACCGTCATTTCCTACTGTGAGCAGAGGGGGCTGCCGCTGCTGATCATGCCCTGGGAAATGTATATTACCGAATTTGTCCGGGACTGCTGCTCCCTGATCAACCAGAGCAGCCGGGACGAGGAGATAATGGCCCAGACGGTACTCCAGGTGATCCAGTCCCCCCAGCTGGCGGAGGCGAACCGGGAGAAGCTGGAGGATTATTTTCATGAGGAGAGAGGATTTCGGATGATCGCCATCCTGACGGGGCGCAGCAGGCAGGCGGGGATCATCTCCGATCAGCGAAGGGTTCTGCGGCTGCACACCGCCCTTCGGACCTTCCAGTTTCCATATTTAGTATTTCGCCATGAGAGAAGATTTATGGTGGTGCTCAATGAGAAATCCCGGGAGGCGGCGGAAAAAGCGGTGAAGCGGATTCTGCGGGCGATCCATTCCGTCTTTGCGGAGCTGTCCGTACAGATCGGGATCAGCGAACCGGCGGACAGCTATAAGCAGCTTTCGGACTGCTTCCATAGCGCCGTCTCAGCCTCCCGGCGGGCGGAGCTGCAAAATCAGAGCGTGGTGTGGTTTCAGGATATGGGATTTTACAAGCTTCTCTATTCCGTGCCGGACGACGCGCTGCTGTTGAGCTATTACCATGAGGTGATGGACCCTCTCCTGGAGCAGGACCGGAATAATCACACAGTTTACGTGGAAACTCTTTTCCGCTATCTGCTGTACGACGGAAGTCTCCAGGAGGTGGCGGCCCGGATGTTCACCCACCGGAATACGGTCAACTACCGGATGGGAAAGATCCGGGAGCTTTTGGGCCGCGACCTGAGCGGCCAGAAGGAGCGGCTGCCTTACCTGATCGCCTACCACATCGGGGTGATCCTAAAGCTGACGGAGGATCTGGAATCCCAGGATGACTGACCGCCGGCGTCTCCTTCCGGGAAAGGAGTAAACAAATTCTCCAGAACGCCCGCACCGGAGGGCAGACCGGCACTTGTGAAGAAAATCGACAGACCACCCACAAAGTGTGAGCGTGTTTCAGGACTGAAACTATGAGCGATAAAATCAAGCGTATGCTGAAAAATGAGGCGCTATTTTTCTCATGCGCTAAGGATTTTGTATAAACCCCCATGTCCGCACGCTTGACACCACCATAAATGAAACTATGC
>CAZGRM010000101.1:0-11724 GCA_964528295.1 uncultured Lachnospiraceae bacterium | reverse complement strand
TTCCGGGCGGCGAGGGAAGGTTCCCCCGGCGCTTTGAAATAAAGATTAATAATCAGAGGAGGATGCGATTATGAAAAAAAGAAGGATGCTTGCGCTGGGACTGGTTGGCACTATGATGCTCTCCCTGTGGGGAATGACCGCCATGGCGGAGGAGGCGGAGAAATCGGAGGATGTTCAGGCCATCATTGACCGGGGCGTGCTCCGGGTGGGCGTGAAAAACGCGGTGGTGGGATTCGGCTATCAGGATACCCTCACCGGGGAATATTCCGGAATGGAGATCGATCTGGCAAATAAGATCGCCGAGTCTTTAGGCGTGGACACGGAGTTTACCACCGTGACGGCCGCCACCAGAACAGAGCTTCTGGACTCCGGGGATATCGACTGCGTGCTGGCCACCTTCACCATCACCGATGAGAGAAAGGAGAGCTGGGATTTCTCCACACCCTACTACACCGACTACGTGACGGTGCTGGTGGAGGACTCCTCCGGGATCAAGGGACTTGCCGACCTGGTGGACAAGAAGGTGGGCGTATCCTCAGGCTCCACCTCCGCCAAGTCTCTGGTGGAGGCCATGATCGGGGCGGAGGTGATCGGCGGTGAGGACTTCGACGTGGAGACCTTCGATCCGGCGCTGTGGACGGAGGGTGTGTCCTTCCAGCAATATGACGATTATCCCACCATCTCCACTGCCCTGAGCGCGGGTGAGGTGGATGCGTTCTGCGTGGACAAATCCATCCTGGCCATCTATCACACAGACGGACGCTCCTACATCGAGGATGAGTTCGCTCCCCAGGAGTACGGAGTCGCCACCACAAAGGGCTCCGGCTTCTCGGCTTACGTGGATGAGCTGGTGAGCGGCTGGCTGGAGGACGGCACCATCGACGCACTGATCGAGACCAACGGACTGGACTGATGACAAAGACGGGGATGGGCAGCGGCGCTGTCCGCCCCGGGTGAAGCCCGGAGAGGGAAGCCAAAGGGCGATACTCCGAAGAGAGGAGGAAGGGAAATGGCAGGTGTTTTTTCAGAGGCCGCCTGGCTGAAGGTCTGGACGTACCGCGCCACATTTTTGCTGGGGCTTTTTAATACGGTGAGGACTGCGGTGTTTGGGATGCTGCTGGCCCTGGTGCTTGGGATCATCTTTGGCCTCTTCGCCACCGGGCGGAGGAAGGCGCTTCGGGTCATCGCCAGAGTGTACGTGGAGTTTATCCAGAACACTCCGGTGCTGCTGCAAATCTGTTTTTTGTACTATGCCCTGGCCTTCTCCGGCCACAGCATCGGTATCATCCCGGCGGGCATTGTCTCGCTGGGCGTCTACCACGGGGCCTACATGGCGGAGGTATTCCGGGCGGGCATCGAGGCCATTCCCAGGGGACAGTTTGAGGCGGCCCAGTCCCAGGGCTTCGGCTATCTGGGACTGATGTACTACATCATTCTGCCCCAGAGCATCAAGATCATCCTGCCGCCCATGGTAAACCAGGTGGTGAATCTGATCAAAAATACCTCCTGTCTCTATATCATCGGAGGCTCCGATCTGATTTCCCTCACCTACAGCTTTGTGACGGGAGCCACCACGGGAGGAGCCTACGGGCCCGCCTATCTGGTGAGCGGGGCGCTGTTTTTCCTGGTTTGTTTCCCGCTGTCCAAGCTGGCCAGCACCTGGGAGCTGCGGCTGAAGCGGCGCGACCGGCGCGTGGTGCCGGCGGCGGGCAGAAGTCCCCTGCCGGGCGGAAGGAGGCTGAGATCATGAGTACCTTGTCCGGAAGTATATCTATGCTGAAAAATCCGGCGATTCTGCAATACATCATGAAGGGCGTGATGTTTACCCTGATCATCTCGGTGATCGCGGTGGCCTTCGGCATTCTGATCGGGTCAGTGCTGGCCCTGGTGAGAAATTACTGCAATCGGGGAAAAAATAAGGCTTTCCGGTGGCTGGCCACGGCCTATATTGAGATTTTCCGCAATACGCCCCTGCTTCTGTGGATCTTTATCTGTCTCGTATTCTGTCCCTGCCCGCCCTTTCTGGACCGGAAGATGTTTGGGCTCAATTCGGCGGCGGATGTGAAGCTGCTGTTTAAGGCGGCGGTGGCCCTGGTGCTGTTCACTTCCTCGGTGATCGCCGAAATTATTCGGGGCGGTCTGAATTCCGTGGCGGAGGGGCAGTTTGAGGCGGGCCATTCCCAGGGCTTTGGCACAGTGCAGGTCATGATCTATATTGTGCTGCCCCAGGCCTTCCGGAATGTGATTCCCACCCTGCTAAGCCAGGTGATCACCACCATCAAGGACTCCTCCTATCTGGCCAATGTGGCGGTGATCGAGCTGATGGCAAGGACCAAGCAGATCATGAGCTCCGCCAACCGCTACAATGGATATGCCACCATCAATGTGTCAGATGTGTTTGTGCTCTTTGGCTTTGCCTGCGTGATCTATTTTATCATCAATTATACCTTGTCCTGTGCGGTCCGGGCCATGCAGAGGCGGATGAAGGAGGGCCCCCAGGGAGGGAAGGCCCGGACGGCAGGCTGAGGGATTACCTTTGTGAGGAAAGGGGGGAGGACGAGATGGAACAGTATGTGATAACGATTTCGAGGCAGTTCGGCTCCCTGGGACGCACCATCTCCCAGTGCCTTTCGGAAAAGCTGGGGATTGAGTTCTGGGACCGGGATATCGTGGAGACGGCGGCAAAGCGGATGGGCCAGCCGGTGTCCACCATCAGCGATGAGGAGGAGACCGCCCGGAATTCCATCTTTCTGCGGAAAAAATACCGGATGAGTCTGGCCACCTACAGCATCAACGACGAGATCTTTGAGACGGAGAAGAGCATCATCCTGGACGCGGCCGGCCATGGCCCCTGCATCATCGTGGGGAGATGCGGCGACTACATTCTCCGGGATTTCCCCAATCATCTCAGCGTCTATATCTATGCCCCCTACGAGGCGAGGCTGAAAAATTGCGGGGAGACGCTGATGATGGAGGAGAAAACCGCGCGGAAGATGATCCGGGAGGTGGATATGGCCCGGACCTACTATCAGAGAAAATACTGCCCTGAGGCCCGGTCAGTCTTTGACTACAAGGATCTGATGATCGACAGCTCCCGCTTCGGCGTGGAGGGAGCGGCGGAGATCATCGCCTCGGTGGTGCGGCGGCAGTGGGGATAAAATCGGAAAGAAACAGCCCTTGGTGGGAGAGCGGGGCTGTTTTTTTGTTCCGGTCCGGCCAGCCGGAAAAGAAAAAGGCAGCCTGCCAACCGGACTGAAAATGGATGAATTCGTGTCAAATGGGTAAGACTATACAGAAAATGGGACTGCCGCATCCGGCGGCAGTCCCTGATAAAGGAGAATATTTGACATGAGAGACAAAGCTTTTGGCGTATTGCAGCGGGTGGGGCGTTCCTTTATGCTTCCCATCGCCATCCTTCCGGTGGCCGGGCTGCTTCTCGGGATCGGCCAGTCCTTTACCAATCCCACCATGCTGGAAACCTACGGGCTGGAGCGCCTGCTGGGGACCGGGACGATTCCCAATGTGATCTTTACGGTGATGAGTGAGGCGGGGAATATTATCTTCGCCAACCTGCCCATCATTTTTGCCCTGGGAGTGGCCATCGGCATGGCCAAGCGGGAGAAGGAGGTGGCCGCCCTGGCGGCGGCAGTGGCCTTCTTTATTATGCACGCCTCCATCGGGGCGCTGATTATTTTAAACGGGGGAGAAAAAAACATGCTGGAGGGCGCCACCGCGGATGTGGTGGGAATCACCTCATTGCAGATGGGCGTCTTCGGCGGCATTATTGTGGGGCTGGGGACGGCGGCCCTGCACAACCGTTTTTACAAGACCCAGCTTCCCCAGATGCTGTCCTTTTTCGGGGGCACCAGATTTGTGCCAATCATCAGCGCTCTGGTGTACACCGGCGTGGGGATTTTGATGTTTTTCGTGTGGCCGGTGATCCAGCGGGGAATCTACGGCATCGGGGATCTGGTGCTTCGCTCCGGCTACCTGGGCACCTGGATCTACGGGGTGACGGAGCGGGCCCTGATTCCCTTTGGCCTGCACCACGTTTTTTATCTTCCCTTCTGGCAGACGGGGGTGGGCGGCACCCTGGAGGTGGCGGGGCGGACCGTCGAGGGGGCCCAGAACATTTTCTTCGCCCAGCTGGCGGACCCTTCCGTGGAGCATTTCGCCGTGTCGGCCACCAGGTTTATGACCGGTAAATTCCCGCTGATGATTTTCGGACTGCCGGGAGCGGCGCTGGCCATGTATAAGACGGCCCGGCCGGAGAAGAAAAAGACGGCGGCGGGACTTCTGCTTTCCGCGGCCCTCACCTCCATGCTCACCGGCATCACGGAGCCCCTGGAGTTTACCTTCCTCTTTGTGGCGCCGCTGCTGTATGTGATTCACTGCGCCTTCGCGGGCCTGGCCTACATGCTGATGCATCTGCTGAACGTGGGGGTGGGCATGACCTTTTCCGGCGGCTTGATCGACCTGTTTCTTTTCGGCATCCTCCAGGGCAACGGGAAGACCAACTGGTTCCGCATTGTGCCGGTGGGGATCGGGTACTTCCTGGTCTACTACCTGCTCTTTGCCTTCCTGATCCGCAGATTGAATTATATGACACCGGGAAGAGACGAGGGGGAGGAGACGAAGCTGTATACCAGGAAGGATGTGGAGGCAAGGAAGCGGGACGCCGCCGGTGACGGCTCCGGCGGGGCTTTGCCGGACCGGCTCCGGGAGGGGCTTAAGGAGGAGGAGCGGCTGTCCATGGATATCTGCCTGGGCCTGGGAGGCCGGGGCAATATCTCGGACATCGACTGCTGCGCCACCAGGCTTCGCTGTACGGTGAACGACGGGGATCTGGTAGATGACGCATTCCTGAAATCCACGGGAGCCTCCGGGGTGATCCACAAGGGAAACGGCGTTCAGATCATCTATGGTCCCAGAGTCACTGTGATCAAGTCCAACATGGAGGACTACCTGGAAAACGTGCCGGAGGAGCTGGAGCGGCAATACGCCTCCGCCCAGGCGCCGTCCGGGAAGGAAAGCTCCCCGGAGCCTTCGTATCCTTCCGGGATCCGGGAGGACCGGGGCCAGGGGGAGGGATTGGATGCTTCCTCCCGGGACAAAGAAGGGGAAGCCGTCGCCGCCACCCTGTTCAGCCCCATGACAGGCCGGGTTATGGACCTCTCCCAAGTGCCGGACGAGGCCTTTGCCTCCGGGATGCTGGGGGAGGGTGTGGCCATTGAGCCCACCCAGGGAACCGTGGTCAGCCCGGAGGACGGCGTGATTAAATTTGTCTTTCCCGCCCGCCACGCCATCGGTTTTCAGACCAAGGACGGCATCGATATGCTGATCCACGTCGGCATCGACACGGTGAATCTGGAGGGCCGGGGCTTTGAGGTCTTTGTCCAGGACGGGGAGTCTGTGAAGCGGGGACAGAGGCTGATGGAGATCGATCTGGATTACGTCCGGGCCCACGCGCCCTCCCTGATTTCCCCGGTCCTCTGTACGGAGCTGCAAAAAAACCAGAGCCTCCGGCCGCTGAAGGAGGGGCCGGTGGAGAGCGGAGAGCCGGTGTTCCAGATTATTGAGAATGAATTCGTGTGAATTCCGGTAGAAAAGAATGTTCACAGCGTAATTTTTGTGATAAGATAAAAAAGCGGCGGTCCGCGCGGGAAGGAGCGCCATACACAGTGTGGCGCCTCCTCCCGTGCCAGAGCGTGCTTGAAAATGGCTTGTTTGAAACACGCTCTGGGCGCGAAATTGATATGCGCCCCGGATGCCGGACAGGAATACAGCAAGGAGAAAAGAAATGAAGACAAACAGACTGGAACGAGTATTAGAACAGATGGAAAAAGCGGGGCTGGAGCAGATGATCGTCACCGATCCCGTCTCCGTCCAGTATCTTGCGACCCACTACGAAGATCCCATTGAGCGCTTCTGGGCGCTGTACCTGCGAAGAGACGGCCGGCACAGGCTGATCGCCAACCGCCTCTTCACCCTCAATGACGTAGAAGGGGTGGAGATCCAGTGGTACTCCGACGGGGAGGACGGCGTGGAGCTGCTGAACGGATACATAGACCACACAAAGCCTCTGGGCATCGACAAATGCATGACCGCCCGGTTCCTTCTGCGCCTCATTGACCTGGAGAGCGCCCCGAGGTACGTGAACGCCTCGGACTGCGTGGACAATGTGCGGGCCAGAAAGGATGAGGAGGAGCAGGAGAAGATGCGCAGGTCCTCCCGGATCAACGACGCCGCCATGGCGGAATTTAAAAAGCTGATCCGGCCCGGCGTGACGGAGCTGGAGATCGCGGACCAGATGGAGGCGATCTACAAGAGCCTGGGAGCCGACGGCGAATCCTTCGGAGCGCTGGTGGGCTTCGGCCAGAACGCGGCCATGGGCCATCACGCCCCCGGCAGCACGGTGCTGAAAAAGGGGGACTGCGTGCTCTTCGACGTGGGAGGGAAGGCCGACGGCTACTGCTCTGACATGACCCGCACCTTCTTCTACGGCGAAGTGAGCGAGGAGCACCGCAGGGTGTACGAGACCGTGAGGAGGGCCCAGGAGGCGGCGGAGCAAAAGATCCGTCCCGGGGTAAGGCTCTCTGAGATTGACAAGACAGCCCGGGATATCATCACCGAGGCGGGCTACGGCCCCTACTTTACCCACCGCCTGGGCCATTTCATCGGCATGGAGGTCCATGAAAAGGGAGATGTGTCCCAGGCCAGCGAGATCATCGCCCAGCCCGGCATGACCTTCTCCATCGAGCCCGGCATCTATCTGCCCGGGGATGTGGGCGTGCGGATCGAGGATCTGGTGCTGGTGACGGAAGACGGCGCGGAGATTCTGAATCATTACACCAAGGAGCTGCAGGTGATCCCGGAGCCGGAGCAATAAAAAGCCGGACCGCCGGCGCTTAAAGACAAGCGAATAGAATTGGAGAACTGTATGAACGAGACCATCACACAACTGATCAACCGGAAATCGGTTCGGGTATTTGAGGACAGAGAGATACCAAAGGAGTGTAAAAGCCAGATCCTGCAGGCGGCGGTCAACGCGCCCACCGCGGGAAACCAGCAGCTTTACACTATTCTGGATATCACAGACCAGTCTCTGAAGGACCGCCTGGCCGAGACCTGCGACCACCAGCCCTTTATTGCGAAGGCGAAGCTGGTGCTGATCTTCTGTGCCGACTGCCGGAAATGGTACCGGGGCTTCCGGGCCGCCGGCTGTGATCCCCGCCGCCCCGGGGTCGGAGATTTGATGCTGGCCGTCCTGGACGCGGCCATAGCCGCCCAGAATGCCGTGACAGCCGCCGAGAGCCTGGGGATCGGCTCCTGCTACATCGGCGATGTTATGGAAAATTGCGAGATCCACAGGGAGCTGTTATCCCTCCCTGCCTATGTTTTCCCGGTCGCCATGCTGGTCTTTGGCTATCCCACCGACCAGCAGAAAAAGCGGCCAAAGCCGCTCCGGGCCCCCATGTCCCACATCCTTCATGAGAACGGATACCGCGATATGGAGGAGGCGGAGCTGCGGGAGCTGTTCGGCGCCCAGAGAAATGCCGGGGGCTACGAAGCCGGGATGCGGGCCTTCTGCGCCCGGAAGTACAATTCCGATTTCGCCCGGGAGATGACCCGCTCCGCGGAGGAATACCTCCGGGACTATCGGGAGTAAAGACAGCGGACCACAGTGATCTGTGGTCCGTTTTTAGGATTTTAAGTAAAATACCGCCAGCTGCGTCCGATCCCGGAGATTCAGCTTGGACAGGATGATGCTCAGATAATTGCGCACCGTCCCCTCCCCCAGAAACAGCGCCTCCGCGATTTCCTTATTGCTCAGCCCCTCCGACACCGCCCGGATGATTTCCAGCTCCTTCTGGCTGATATCATACCGTTCCCAGTCCACCTCCGGCTTTTTTCGGATCAGCTCCGGCAGCCGGTGGATGATCTCATTGCCAAAGACCGTCTGTCCCGTGGATACCGCCCGGATGGCCGGGATGATATTCGCGTAATCCTGCTTCAGCAGATATCCCTTCGTCCCGATCCGCAGCGCCTTCACGATATAGTCATCATCCGAGAAGGTGGTGAGAAGCAGGATCCGGGCGTCAGGAAAGCGGCTCAGAATGGTCTGCGCCGCGTCCAGGCCATTTCCATCCTTCATTCGGATATCCATGAGAAGCACATCCGGCCGCAGCTTCTCATAAAGGGCCACCGCCTCCTGGCCGGAGCTCCCGACACCGGTGACGCAAAGCTCCCGGTCAGTCTCAAGGATTATTTTCAGCGCTGTGGTGACCAGCTGGTCATCGTCAATCAATACCAGATTCATTTTATTCCTCCATCAAAATATCACATATCATTCTGAATCGCTGAAACGCCGGGGCTCCTTCTGTCTGGGAATCGTGATGTGAATCCGAAAGCCCCCTTCGGTCTGGATCCGCATCGTTCCATTCAGGGCGTCCACCCGGCTTTTCATATTGTAAAGGCCGATGCCGTCCCCCTGGGGGGCGCCGGGGGGAAGGGTCCCGTTGTCTTCCACGATGAACTGGTAGAAGCCGGGGTGCTCCACCGCTGTGATGGACGCCTCGGTGGCGTTGCTGTGCCGGGAGATATTTACCAGGGCCTCCTTCGCGATGGAGATCAGGCTGTATTTTACCGTCCTTGGCACATCCGGCTCGATTTCACAGCGCAGGCTTACGGGACAGAAGGTAAAATCCCGGATCAGGGTCTGAAGGGTCTCCTGGAGATTCACGGTGCTGTCGTGGAGATCGTGGACGCTTTGCCGGATGCTGTCCATGGCCTGGTTTAAGGTGTCCCCCAGCTGGTTCAGAGGCTCCGAAAGGGCCGGATCCCGGTACACCGCCCGGAGCGCCCCCACCATCAGGATGGAGCGGGTCAGCAGGTGCCCCACGTTGTCGTGAATCTCCCGGGCGATCCGGTTCCGTTCCCGCAGCGTGGCCGCGTAGATCTCACTGTCCTGCTTTTCCAGAAGGGACTGGTTTCGCTCCTTCAATAGAAGCTGAAGCTCCGTGTCGTCATCCCTGATACGGCGGTATTTTTGGATCAGAGAGAGACAGGAGGAGGTCCTGCGGCGCAGCAGCAGGGAGAACAGGCAGCCCGCGGCGGTGAAGAGAAGCGCCGGGGTCCGGGGAAGATGGCCAAGGATCAGATGGGAGGCCAGGCCAAGGGCCAGCACCGGGGCGGGCAAGGTTTGCGCCAGCGTCCGGGGAAGCCCGGAGGCTTCGGACTCCGGCGGACGGCCCCATTCGGGAAACGGCAAAACATCGTAGAGGATCAGGGGCAGAAAGAAGCCGCACTCCGGCAGAAAAAAGAAGACCAGCCCGTAGCCTGTCAGCACCCAGGGGGAAAAGCTTTTCCCCGGCAGCGCCGCCAGCAGGGCGCTGACAGAGACGGCGGCGAGGCAGGCCAGCACAAAGGAGGAGGTGACGGGAAAAAATTGCAGACTGAGCATACAGTACAAAAAAAGCATACATTTATCAACAATGAGATACATAGGAGAAAACCTCCCCGAAGCCGGATGGAATGTGAATGGATACGGGACCCGCGGATCACGAAACGCGATCCGCAAATACGCTTTCATGGTAGCACACCGGTTTTTCAAAAGCAAGTCCGTCCGGCGGGACCGGTGAGAAAATGACATTTGTCATTCGCGTTTCTTACATCTGGCACTTAACGGAGAGGGGAGAGAAGGCGTATAGTAGGGGCAGAAGGAAAAATACATATTCCGAAGGAAGGAGGAGAAGATTTCATGATTCATATAGAAAATCTTGTGAAGCGCTACGGTGATCTAGTGGCGCTGGATCACCTGAATCTGGATATCCGGGAGGGGGAAATCTTCGGACTTTTGGGGCCAAACGGCTCAGGAAAGACCACCGCCATCAACTGTCTGCTGGCTCTGCTGAAATACGATAAGGGCAAAATCACCGTTTTCGGAAAAGAGATGCGCCCGGACAGCTATGAGCTGAAACGGGAGATCGGCGTGGTTCCCCAGAATGTGGCGGTATTTGATCAGATGACGGTGTGGGAAAACATTGACTACTTCTGCGGCCTCTACGTAAAGGACCGGAAGAAGCGAAAGGATCTGGTGGAGGAGGCCATCTGTTTTGTGGGCCTGGAGGATTACCGAAAGACGGTGCCCAGGAAGCTGTCCGGCGGCCTTTTGAGGCGGCTGAATATCGCCTGCGGCATCGCCCACAGGCCCAGGCTGATCATCATGGATGAGCCCACGGTGGCGGTGGATCCCCAGAGCCGGAACCGGATCCTGGAGGGCATCACGGAGCTGAACCGCCAGGGGGCCACTGTCATTTACACCTCCCATTACATGGAGGAGGTGGAGCAGATCTGCGGCAGAATCATGATAATGGACAGGGGCCGGGGCATCGCTCAGGGCACCTGCGAGGAGCTGAAGCGGATGATTCGGACAGGGGAGACCATCTGCGTCGAGAACGTGGCGCTGAGTCAGGGACAGCTGTCAGAGATAGAGAAGCTTCCCCACGTGTTCCAGGCCCGGTATGACCAGGACCAGCGGCTGACAGTGAAATGCTCCAGCGCGAAGCATAATCTGATCCGGCTTCTGAACTATCTGCAGGAGCAGGAGGTGTCCTTTGGCCGGGTGCTCTCGGAGCTGCCCACGCTGAACGACGTATTTTTGGAAATCACAGGAAAAGAGCTGCGGGACTAGGAGGCGGTACGGTGGGACATTTGTATTGGTTTAATTTAAAAAAGATTCTGCGGAGCAAGGAGGAAATGTTCTGGCCTCTTTTGTTTCCGCTGATCCTGGGGACGCTGTTTTCCCTCACCTTCGGCACCGGAGATCTGACGATCCGGAGTAATATTCCGGTGGCTCTGGTGCGGGAGGGGAACCAGTATTTCGAGACCTTTCTGGAGGGGCTGTCCGGGGAGCTGCTGCTGGCGGAGGAGATGGAGGAGGACGCCGCCCGGGACGCCCTGGAGAGGGGAACGGTGGAGGGGATCTTTTTCAGCGGGAGCACGCCGGCTCTGACGGTGGCCGCCTCCGGCATCAATGAGAGCATTCTGGAGGTGCTGCTGAATACCTACCTGGAAAACCAGCAGATGATGGAGGACATCGGAGCCGTCAGTCCGCTGAGGCTTCTGGGGGCCGCGAACGCCCTCACCGATTATCAGGAGTGTGTGAAAAGCGTGACCGTGACGGGAAATGAGATGAACAACAGCCTGAACTACTATTTTTCTCTCATCGCCATGGCCTGCCTCTTTGGTTCCTTTATGGGGCTGACCAGCGCCCTGCAGCTTAGAGGGGATCAGTCGCCTCTGGCGGCCAGGAGGAGCGTGGTGCCGGCGGGACGGCTGGGACTGGTGATCAGCGAGATGCTGTCGGTGTTTACGGTGCAGTTTGGGAATATCTGCGTTCTGCTTGGGTATCTTCATTTCCTGCTTGGCATTTCCTTCGGTGACCGCTGGCCCCTGCTGTTTCCGGTCTGTGTCCTGGGGAGTATGACGGGGATGGCCATGGGAATCTTTGTGGGAAGCCTGCGGATGAAGGATGGGCTCAAAAACGGGCTGCTGGTCAGCGCGTCCCTGATTATGAGCTTTCTGTCGGGGCTGATGTTTGGAAATATGAAAAATCTGGTGGAGGAATTTTGTCCGCTGTTAAACCGCGTCAATCCGGCCGCGCTGATTTCCGACGCCTTTTACAGCATTTCGGTGTATGAAAATCTGAAGAGGTACCGGGAG
>CAZGRM010000100.1:0-11780 GCA_964528295.1 uncultured Lachnospiraceae bacterium | reverse complement strand
CTCCTCGGGGGCCTTCTCCGGGGTCACGCCCAGCACCAGCATATTGTCGTAGTTAGGCTCGTTGGCAGGATCCTCCAGCTCCAGGCCCTCATGGCTGATGTGCCACAGGTTCCGGTCCCGGCTGTAGCTGTGGCTGTGGTCGAAGGGGAGATTGATGCCGTGCTGGCGGCAGAACTCGATCTCGTCCTCCCGGGACTGCATGGTCCACACATCGGTCATACGCCAGGGAGCGATGATCTTCAGATCCGGGGCCAGAGCCTTGATCCCCAGCTCAAAGCGGATCTGGTCGTTGCCCTTTCCTGTGGCTCCGTGGCAGATGGTGGTGGCGCCCTCCTTCCTGGCCACCTCCACCAGAGTCTTCGCGATGGCCGGACGGGCCATGGAGGTACCCAGCAGGTACTTATGCTCATAGACGGCTCCCGCCTTTACGCAGGGCATGATGAAATCATCACAGAACTCGTCAACAATATTTTCAATATATAATTTGGAAGCGCCTGACAGCTTGGCTCTCTCGTCCAGCCCTTCCAGCTCGCTGCCCTGTCCGCAGTCGATGCAGCAGCAGATCACTTCATAATCGAAGGTTTCCTTCAGCCACGGGATAAGCGCTGTGGTGTCGAGTCCGCCTGAGTAGGCGAGAATTACTTTTTCTTTCATGGTAGATTCCTCCTGTTTTCCTTTATGTACAGCCAGCTTTGCGATACCTTTGTTAGACTTCTCATAATATACTCCAACTATCATAAATATGCAAGAGGGAAAAATAAATTTGTATAAAATGCAAAAACGGCTGGAATATTATGCATTAATAATGTATAATTATGCGAAACAAAAGTTCTTTACATCTGCGGGGCATTGGTATAGAATAGTAAAACGATGAAGAAAAGCGCCCGGGGATGAAGGGCCCCGGGGGCCAGGCTGAGACAGAGGAGGATGGAATTGATATGATAAAAGTAGGAATTATCGGAGCCACCGGGTACGCCGGGGGAGAGCTGGTGAGAATTTTGCTGGGACACAGAGAGGCGGAGATTGTCTGGTACGGCTCCAGAAGCTATGTGGGCCAGAGCTACGCCTCCATCTACCAGAATATGTTTCAGCTGGTGGACGCGTCCTGCATGGACGATCATATGGATGAGCTGGCGAAGCAGGCGGATGTGATTTTCACGGCCACCCCCCAGGGGCTGTGCGCGTCCCTGGTGAACGAGGAGATTCTCTCCGGCACAAAGGTCATCGACCTGAGCGCGGATTTCCGCATAAAAAATGTAAAAATATACGAAGAATGGTATAAACTTACCCACAAAGCCCCCCAGATTATCGACGAGGCGGTGTACGGCCTGTGCGAGATCAACCGGGAGCGGATCCGGGGGGCCAGACTGGTCGCCAACCCGGGCTGCTATCCCACCTGCAGTACCCTGTCCATCTACCCGCTGCTGAAGGAGGGGATGATCGATCCCTCCACCATCATCATTGACGCCAAGTCCGGCACCTCGGGAGCCGGCCGGGGGGCCAAGGTGGACAACCTCTACTGCGAGGTGAATGAAAATATCAAGGCCTACGGGGTGGCGAATCACCGCCACACGCCGGAGATCGAAGAGCAGCTTTCCTATGCGGCGGGGGAGCCGGTGGTGCTGAACTTCACGCCCCATCTGGTGCCGATGAACCGGGGGATTCTGATCACGGCCTACGCCAGCCTCAAAAAGGAGGTCTCCTACGAGGAAGTGAAGGCGGCCTACGATCAATATTATGAGAAGGAGCGGTTTGTCCGGGTGCTTCCGAAGGATGTGTGCCCCCAGACCAAGTGGGTGGAGGGCAGCAATTACGTGGATGTGAACTTTAAGCTGGACCCCAGAACCCATCGGATCATCATGATGGGAGCCATGGACAACCTGGTGAAGGGCGCGGCCGGTCAGGCGGTGCAGAATATGAATCTGATGTTCGGACTGGAGGAATCCATGGGGCTTCAGATGGCCCCCATGTTCCCATAGAGTATGTGATCGGGTTTCGGAGAGAGGAGAGAAGAAAATGGAGATAAAGAAGGTAATCGAAGGCGGCGTCACAGCGCCGAAGGGATTCCAGGCCATCGGTATCGCGGCGGGAATCAAAAACGGAAAGAAAGATATGGCGATGATCTACAGTGAGGCCCCCTGCCAGGTGGCCGGCACCTTCACTACAAATGTGGTGAAGGCGGCCCCCGTAAAGTGGGATCAGTCTGTGGTGTACGGAGGCGGCACCGTCCATGGAGTGGTGGTGAACAGCGGTGTGGCCAACGCCTGTACCGGGGCGGAGGGGATGGGCTACTGCCGTGAGACGGCAAAGACTGCGGCCCGGCTCTTCGGCATCGCCCCGGAGCAGGTGCTGGTGGCGTCCACCGGCGTCATCGGCAGGCAGCTTCCCATGGACAAGATCAAGGCGGGGGTGGAGACCATGAAGCCCCTCCTCTCCTCCGGTACGGCGGCGGGGACTCTGGCGGCGGAGGCCATCATGACCACCGACACCGTGAAAAAGGAGATCGCCCTGGAGGTGGAGATCGGTGGAAGTACCGTGACTCTGGGAGGTATGTGCAAGGGCTCCGGCATGATTCATCCCAATATGTGCACCATGCTCAGCTTCGTCACCACTGACGCGGCCATCTCGAAGGAGCTTCTTCAGAAGGCCCTCAGCCAGGATGTGAAGGACACCTACAACATGGTTTCCGTGGACGGCGACACCTCCACCAACGACACCTGCCTCCTGCTGGCCAACGGCCAGGCGGGGAACCGGGAAATCACGGAGGAAAATCAGGACTATCAGACCTTTCGGGCGGCCCTGAACTACATAAACACCTATCTGGCAAAGCATATGGCGGCCGACGGCGAGGGAGCCACCGCCCTCTTTGAGGTAAAGGTGGTGGGAGCCAGGACCAAGGAGGAGGCCGTGATTTTGAGCAAATCCATCGTCACCTCCAGCCTGACCAAGGCCGCCATCTACGGCCATGACGCCAACTGGGGCAGAATCCTCTGCGCCATGGGTTATTCCGGCGTCCAGTTCGATCCGGAGCGGGTGGACCTTTATTTTGAGAGCGGGGCGGGCCGGCTGAAGATCATCGAGAACGGCGTGGACACCGGCTACAGCGAGGAGGAGGCCACCCGGATTCTCTCCGAGAAGGAGGTCACCGCCATCGCCGATGTGAAGCTGGGGGAGGCCTCCGCCACAGCCTGGGGCTGTGACCTGACCTATGATTACGTAAAGATTAACGCGGATTACCGCTCCTGAACAGGAAATACAGAAGGAAAGAGTGAAGAAAATGGAATCAATGATGGAAATGTGGGTGGAAAAGGCCAATGTGCTGATCGAGGCGCTGCCTTATATTCAGCGGTTTCAGGGAAAAATCATCGTGGTGAAGTACGGCGGCAGCGCCATGGTGGATCATGAGCTGAAAAAGAGCGTGATCCGGGATGTGGCCCTCCTGAAGCTGGTGGGCTTCAAGCCCATCATCGTCCACGGCGGCGGCAAGGAGATCACAAAATGGGTGAACAAGGTGGGACTGGAGACCAGCTTTATCAATGGTCTGCGGGTCACCGACAAGGCCACCATGGAGGTGGCGGAGATGGTGCTGAACCGGATCAACAAGGGCCTGGTGTCCATGATGGAGAAGGTGGGCCTGAAGGCGGTGGGGATCAGCGGTAAGGACGGCTCCGTGCTCCGGGTGGACAAGAGAATGCCGGGGGGAAAGGATATCGGCTATGTGGGCGAGGTGAAGTCCGTGGATACCACCCTGCTGACCACCCTGCTGGACAATGACTTTATTCCGGTGATCTGCCCCATCGGCTCCGACGACGGCTACTATTCCTACAATATCAACGCGGACGACGCGGCCTGCGCCATCGCCACCGCCATGCGGGCGGCGAAGCTGGCGTTTTTGACCGATATCGAGGGAGTTTACCGGGATCCCCTTGACCGCTCCTCCCTGATCAGCGAGCTGACCATCCCGGAGGCCAGGGAATTATTAAAGAGCGGAAACGTGGGCGGCGGTATGCTGCCGAAGCTGCAAAACTGCATCGACGCCATCGAGGCCGGCGTGTCCCGGGTCCATATCCTGGACGGCCGCATCGAGCACTGCCTGCTGCTGGAATTCTTCACCAACAAGGGAATCGGCACGGCCATCATCGGCGACCAGGAAGACCGGTATTATCACATATAGCTATCATCCCGGAAGGAGCATGAGGAAAATGAACAGTAAAGAATATATGGAACAGACGGAGCAGTACGTGCTCCACACCTACAACCGGGCTCCGGTGGTGCTGGAGAAGGGGGAGGGAGTGACCCTCACCGACGCGGACGGGAAGGAGTATCTGGACTTCGGGGCGGGGATCGCCGTCTTTGCCCTGGGCTACGGCAATAAAGAATACGCGGAGGCGCTGAAAAGCCAGATCGATAAGGTGATCCACACCTCCAATCTTTATTACAACGTGCCTCTGAAGGAGGCGGCCGAGAAGCTGGTGAAGGCCTCCGGGATGGACAAGGTGTTTTTCACCAACAGCGGCACGGAGGCCGTGGAGGGAGCCATCAAGGCGGCCAGGAAGTACGCCTACTTAAAGGACGGCCGTACGGACCACGAGATCATCGCCATGAACCATTCCTTCCACGGCAGGAGCGTGGGAGCCCTGTCCGTGACGGGCAACCCCCACTACCAGGAGGCCTTCCGGCCGCTGATGGGCGGGGTGAGATTCGCGGATTTCAATGATCTGGACAGCGTGAAGGCCCAGCTGACGGACCGGACCTGCGCCGTCATCCTGGAGACCGTCCAGGGCGAGGGCGGGATCTACCCGGCGGAGCCGGAATTCCTCCGGGGCGTGAAGGAGATCTGCCAGCAGCGGGACATTCTGCTGATCCTGGATGAGATCCAGTGCGGGATGGGCCGCACCGGAAGCTATTTCGCCTGGCAGCAGTACGCGGTGGAGCCGGATATCATGACCTGCGCCAAGGCCCTGGGCTGCGGCGTCCCGGTGGGAGCCTTTGTGCTGAACAAGAAGGTGGCGGGAGCCTCCCTGGTTCCCGGGGACCACGGCACCACCTACGGAGGCAATCCCCTGGCCTGCGCCGCCGTGTCGAAGGTCTTTGACCTGTTTGAGAAGGAGCGTATCATCGACCATGTGAGAGAAATCACCCCCTATCTGGAGGAGAAGCTGGATGAACTGGTGGAAAAGTACGAGTTTCTCTCCGCCCGCAGGGGACGGGGGCTGATGCAGGGGCTGGTGGTCACCGGCCGCCCGGTGGGACAGATCGTCTCCAAGGCCCTGGAAAACGGCCTGATTATCTTAAGCGCCGGCTCTGATGTGATCCGTCTCGTTCCGCCCCTCATCATCGAAAAGCGGGACGTGGACCAGATGGTTCAGAAGCTGGAGGCTTCCTTCTGACGAATAAAATTCTGAAAAACGCGTATACTTTCCAAGGACAAAAGTCACCGGATCCTTTGCCGCGGCGTCGGCGGGGGATTCCGGCAAAAGACGCGGAATGGAGGAAAGGTATATGTTCGGAATCTTGATCGCCCTTCTCTCCGGCGCTCTCATGAGTGTCCAGGGAGTCTTCAATACGGAAGTGACAAAGCAGACAAGCCTGTGGGTGTCGTCTGCTTTTGTGCAGTTTACCGCCCTGCTGGTCTGTCTGGGGATCTGGTGCGTCACAGACCGGGTCAGCTTCATGACCCTCACCGGGGTGGAGCACAAATACATGCTGCTCTCCGGTGTCATCGGGGCGTTTATCACCGTCACCGTGGTAAAAAGCATGGGCTCCCTTGGCCCGGCCCGGGCGGCCATGCTCATTGTGGTGTCTCAGCTCATCGTGGCCTATCTCATCGAGCTCTTCGGTATCTTCGGGGTGGAGAAGCAGCCTTTGGAGTGGCGGAAGGTCCTTGGCATGGGACTGTCCATCGTAGGAATTGTGATCTTCAAATGGTGATATAAAAAAACTGTTGCGCAAAATTTAATTTTTCGTTACAATAGAGATTGCATAAGGGGAATCTGCGGCCAGCGGCTGCGGAGTGAAGATGCGAAGACAGACAAAGAGCCTTGCGGCGCTGCTGGCGGCGGGACTGCTTTTGATGGCGGGAGGCTGCGGGCAGGGGCGGCAGGATATTTATACGACAGGAGTTGTTTTGCGGGAGAGCCTCCCTTCCGGCGGCGGGACGGAGGCGGAGAGCACTGAAGAAGAGGCCGGGCTTTCGGGGGAGACGGAGGCCTTTGTCTGTGTGTACGTCTGCGGCGCGGTGGCGTCTCCCGGCGTCTATGAGCTGCGGGAGGGCTCCCGGGTCTATGAGGCCATCCGCATGGCCGGAGGCTTCACGGCTGAGGCGGACCAGGAGTGGCTGAATCAGGCGGAGCAGGTGCGGGACGGACAAAGGCTGCGGGTCTACACGAAAGAGGAGACGGACGGACTGGAGGAGCGGGAGGCTGTCCCGGAGCTTTTGGAGGAGGGTCAGCGGAAGGTCAATCTGAACACCGCCTCCAAGGAAGAGCTGATGACCCTCAGCGGCATCGGGGAGGCCAAGGCGGAGGCGATTCTCGCGTATCGCCAGGAGCACGGCGCGTTTGCGTCCATAGAAGAGATTCAGAATATACCGGGAATCAAATCCGCGGTATTTTCCAAAATAAAAGACCAGATAGTGGTATGACCATAAAGCCTATCTGAAAATGTGGAGGAATGAAGGCATGGGAAAGAAAGTTTTAGTAGTTGATGACGAAAAACTGATCGTAAAAGGGATCCGGTTCAGCCTGGAGCAGGACGACATGGAGGTGGACTGCGCCTACGACGGCGAGGAAGCAGTGCGGATGGCCAAAGAGAAGGAATACGACATCATTCTGTTGGATCTGATGCTGCCGAAGCTGGACGGACTGCAGGTCTGCCAGCAGGTGCGGGAGTTCTCCGACGTTCCCATCGTGATGCTGACCGCGAAGGGCGAGGATATGGACAAGATTCTGGGCCTGGAGTACGGCGCGGACGACTACATCACCAAGCCCTTCAATATTCTGGAGGTGAAGGCCCGTCTGAAGGCCATCATCCGCCGGACCTCCCAGAAGGCCGCCGCGGAGCCCAAGGGCAAGGTGGTGGAGGTGGGCGACCTGGCTCTGGACTGCGAGGGCAGGAGAGTCAGCATCGCGGGCAAGGAGGTCAATCTGACCGCCAAGGAATTTGACGTGCTGGAGCTCCTTGTATTCAACCCCAACAAGGTCTACAGCCGGGAGAATCTGCTGAATATTGTGTGGGGCTATGAGTATCCCGGCGACGTGCGCACCGTGGATGTCCATATCCGCCGGCTGAGAGAGAAGATCGAGACCAACCCCAGTGAGCCCAAGTATGTACATACGAAATGGGGAGTCGGTTACTATTTTCAGCATTGACGGATCCGTAAATACTGTACGTTTGGTGATTTCAAGCCTGTGGCCTCCGCCGCGGGCTTGAACCGATTATTGAGGGTGAAGGGCGATGGAGGCATATGAGTTTGGCAGGGAGAACGAAAGAAAGATCCTGCTGATTCCGGGAAATATGATGTGCTGGAGGCAGTTTGAGGATGTGATCCCTTTTTTGGAAAAGGATTATCGCGTGACGGCGGTCAGCACGGACGGCTACGACGGGAAGGGCACCGTGTTTCGCACGGCGCTGGCCTCCGCGGAGTCTGTGGAGCGGTATGTCAGGGAGCGGCTGGAGGGCCATGTGGAGCTTGTGTTTGGGGAATCCTTTGGCAGCGCCACGGCGGCGGTGCTGTTTAACCGGCAGAGGGTAAAGATTGATTCCATGATTCTCAGCGGTCCTCAATATATGAGAATCGGGATTTTGACAGGGATTCTGGAAACCATGATTCCGAGAAATCAGTACCGGCTGATCAAGAGGATCGGAGAGGCCAGGAAGGCAGGGAAAATGCCCCTGATGCTGAAGCTGTATACCCGGGCAAGTGATGAGATCCTGCTTCGGGAATTTAAGGGGCTGGCCGAGAATATTTCACTAGAGACATTGAAGAATTGTGCCAGGGAGGGGCTTCGGCTCTATTCGGAAATAGAAGGCTTTGAGATCAGGCCCGAGGCCCGGGTTTCCATATGGTACGGCGAGAGAGAGCCGAACATGAAGAAGGCGAGGGAGAGGATTCGGAGAATCTATCCGGGGGCGGAGGACCATCCCTTTGAGGGAATGGGGCACGGTGAGATCCTTGGGCATCCGGACCGGATGGCCCGGGCGATCAACGAGTTTATGGTGCGAGAAAGGAAGGATTCGTGAGCCGCCGGAGGACAAAAACGGTCATGGCTCACTATATGGAGGAAAGGTGAGATGGAGAAGAACACAAGAAATATTTGGCTGAGGCATCTGTTGGACATCGTGACGCCCGTCCTGGAGCACCTGAGCGCCGGGACGCTGCATGAGGCGATTCCCGCGGGATTTCACAGCGATCGGAAGCAATATATTCTGCTGGAGGCTTTCGGAAGAAGCATCTGTGGGATCGCGCCCTGGCTGGAGCTGGAGGGGCTGGAGGGAGAGGAAAGGCTTCTTCAGGAAAAATACCGCAAGATGGCCAGGGAATGCATGGACCGGGCTACGGATCCCGGGTCCGGCGATTATATGAATTTTTGCGGAGAGGGGCAGCCGCTGGTGGACGCGGCCTTTCTTGCCCACGGCATTTTGCGGGCTCCGAGTCAGTTGTTTTTTGAGCTGGATGAGAGAGTAAAGAAAAATGTGGCTCAGGCTCTGCGGGCCTCCAGAAGAATTGTTCCCTGCGTTACCAACTGGCTGCTTTTTTCGGCCATGGTGGAAGCGGCGCTGTATCGGATGGGAGAAGAGGACTATGATCTGGTAAGAGTGGATTACGCGGTCAATATGTTTCGGAACTGGTACCTCGGGGATGGGACATACGGCGATGGCCCGGAGTTTCACTGGGATTACTATAACAGCTTTGTGATACAGCCTATGCTGGTGGATATACTGAGGACCCTGAAGGAAGAGCGGAGAGAATACAAGGAGCTGCTGCCGGAGGCGGAGAGGCGGGCGGCTCGGTATGCGCTGATACTGGAGCGGATGATCGCTCCCGACGGTACCTATCCGGTGATCGGGCGTTCCGTCACCTATCGGTTCGGCGTCTTTCAGATGCTTGCCCAGGCGGCCTTGGAGGAGCTGCTCCCGGAGGGAGTTTCGGCCGGACAGGTAAGGAGCGCGCTGCATGGGGTAATTGAAAAGGTGATGGAAAACAAAGAGATATTCGACAAAGAGGGCTGGCTTCAGCCGGGGGTATACGGAGCGCAGCCGGATCTGGCGGAGGGATATATCAGCGTGGGAAGCCTGTATCTGTGTTCCACCGTTTTTCTGCCCCTGGGGCTTCTGCCCTCCCACAAATTCTGGACAGAGGCAGACGCGGACTGGACCTCCAGGAAAATCTGGAGGGGAGAGAATTTATCCTGCGACCACGCGATATAAGAAAAAGAAGAGATTCGGAATCAAAGCGCTTTTTTCACTTGACAAAGAATAAAAAAAGGTATAAGTTAATTGCATTAGCTAATCGCATTAACCTATATCGCCCGAAAGAAGGGAGAGGATTAGGTATGCCAAGGGATAAGACCGACAGCCATGAGAGGATCGTCAGGGCGGCCATGCGGGAATTTCTGGAAAAGGGGTTTGAACAGGCTTCCATGAAGGCGGTGGCTGACGCGGTGGGGATGACCTCGGCGGCCCTGTACCGTCACTTTGAGAACAAGCAGGACATGTTCGCCGCGCTGGTGCAGCCGGCGGTGGACGCGATGCGGGAGTGGCAGGAGGCCCATATCGCCTCCGGCTACGATGCGCTGAAACAGGAGGATCCTTCTCTGATGTGGGATTTTGAGGCGGATATGCATGACGCCCGGGTGGTGCTGGACGTGATGTACCAGCAGCCGGAGGCCTTCCGCCTGCTGATTTGCCGGTCGGCGGGTACGCCCTATGAGAATCTCGTTCACGATTTGACGGAGCAATGCACGGATGAGATGATGAATTTCCTGCAATGCTGTAAGGAGCGGGGAGCCTCCGTGCGGGAGGTGCGGCGGGATGAGATGCATATGCTGGTCAGCGCCTACAACGCGGCCTTGCTCCAGCCCATCGAGCATGGCTATGATAAGGCGGACGCGGAGCGTTATCTGAAAACCATGGTGGATTTCTTCACGCCGGGCTGGCGGATGATCACGGGACTTTAGAGGGGGATAGGAAGATTCCCCCTTTTTTAAGGGATGGGGTTAGCTAAATCTAACTATGGGAGGATGGATGAAATGAAACGTGAATCCGAAGGAAAGCGTTCCGCGGTCTCCTGGCTGGCGGAACTGGCAGGGCCCCGGGGGTGGGAGTATCTGCTCAGCGTACTTACCGCCCTGGCCGGAGTGGCCTGCTCACTGGTCCCTTATTTTATTATGATTGATCTGATCCGCGCGCTGGTGGGCGGCGGCGCGGACCGGGCCTGGTGCCTTAACCGGTGCCTGGTCATGGGACTGTGGTGGGTGCCGCGCTATGCGCTGCATTCCGTGTCCACCACACTGTCCCACCACGCCACCTTTCAGGTGTTGGCGGACACCCGGATCCGCCTGCTGGAGAAGCTGGCGACATTGCCCCTGGGCACGGTGCTGGAGAAGGCCTCCGGCTCCTACAAAAATATTATTGTGGAGCGGGTGGATTCCATCGAGACGACACTGGCCCATCTGGTGCCGGAGATGACCTCCAATATCGCCGGGGCCATCGCTGTGATGGTGCTGCTGTTTGTGGTGGATTGGCGCATGGGGCTGGCCACACTGATTGTTCTTCCCCTGGGAGTTCTGTGCTTTTTGACCATGTTTAGCGGGTACGAGGCCAAATTTCAGCGGACCGTCACCGCCACCAAGGCCCTGAATGATACCGCGGTGGAGTACATCAACGGCATTGAGGTGATCAAGGCCTTTGGCCAGTCGAAGACCAGCTATGCCAAGTTTGTGTCCGCGGCGAAGGAGGGGGCGGACTGCTTTATTGACTGGATGCAAAGCTGCATCTTCGGACAGACCGCCGGGATGGCGGTCTTCCCGTCCACGCTGCTGGGGATTCTGCCGGTGGGATGCCTGCTGTCCATGAGAGGGACGCTGCCGGCGGAAACCTTCCTTTCGGTCATTGTGCTGTCCTTTGGCATTATGCAGCCATTGATTACCGCCTTCTCCTACACCGATGATCTGGCTCAGGTGGGGACGATTGTGGGGGAGGTGACCGAAATTCTCTCCGGGAAGGATCTGGAGCGCCCCGACACCGCCCGGGAGCTGCCAGATGATAATGCCATCGAGCTGAGGGACGTCCGGTTTTCCTACCGCGAAAAGGAGGTCCTGCACGGCGTCAGCCTGCGCGTTGAGCCGGGGACGGTGAACGCGCTGGTGGGTCCCTCCGGCAGCGGAAAATCCACCATTGCCCGCTTGATTGCCTCGCTGTGGGATGTGGACAGCGGCAGCATCACCCTGGGTGGCGTGGATATCCGCCGGCTTCCCCTCCGGGAATGCGCGGACCGGATCGCCTATGTGTCCCAGGACAACTATCTGTTTGACCTGTCTGTGATGGATAATATCCGTATGGGCCGCAGGGGAGCCTCGGACGGCGAAGTCATTGCCGCGGCAAAGGCCTGCGGCTGCCACGATTTTATTATGGGCCTGGAGAAGGGATATCAGACCATCTGCGGCTCCTCCGGCGGACATCTCTCGGGCGGCGAGCGGCAGCGTATCTCCATCGCCCGGGCCATGCTGAAGGACGCGCCGGTGATTATTCTGGATGAGGCCACCTCCTATACGGACCCT
>CAZGRM010000099.1:0-11882 GCA_964528295.1 uncultured Lachnospiraceae bacterium | reverse complement strand
CACCGGAGCCGTTGCCCGGTTTTGGAAAGTTTTCTACCCGGCACGGCGGCGTCCGAGTGAATAATAACAATCGCATTCATTTATAAACTTTTCCGCTCTATCTTGACTTCCCCTCCGGGAGCTGATAGAATGGGGGAAATGCAGGTTACGGACCTATCTCACGCTAGGATAACGACTGTGTAAGCAGAAGGTGAGGAGGTTCTTTTTTTATGTACTTTATGGTTGACAATTACGATTCCTTTGTCTATAATCTGTCCTCCTATCTCCGGGAGACCGGGGAGGAGGTGCTGGTGCGGCGAGCCGACCAGGTGTCCCTGTCTGAAATCTATGCCCTGAAGCCCCGGGGCATCATCCTCTCTCCCGGCCCGAAGCGTCCCGCCGACGCGGTGGAATCCCTCCGGGTGCTCCGTGAATTTCAAAACAAGCTGCCCATTTTAGGCGTCTGCCTGGGCCATCAGGCCATCGGCTACCAGTTCGGAGCCCTGGTGTGCAAGGGAGAGCGCCCCATGCACGGCAAGATCACCGGGGTCACCCACGACGGCACCGGCCTTTTTGAGGGGCTGCCCCGACAGTTTGATGTGACTCGGTATCACTCCCTGGTGGTGTCGGACCGGCAGCTCCCCGGCTGTCTCCAGGTAAACGCCAGGAGCCATGACGGTGCCATCATGGGAATCACCCACCGGGACCTGCCCATCTACGGGGTACAATTTCATCCCGAAGCGGTGCTCACCCAGTTCGGCCACGAGCTGCTGCTGAATTTTCAGAAAATATGCGAAAGGTGGGAACGAAACCATGCGGCTTATTCAGGCATTTGAACAGTACCCGGCCATCCACCGGATCTTCGGGCTGGTACGGGAACAGGAGGACGCCGTATTTCTCGACTCCTCCCTGCAAAACCAGCTGGGACGTTATTCCATCATCGGCCTCTCCCCCTATCTGAAGCTGGTGAAGAGGGACGAGGAAATGTCCTCCCCCCGGGAGCCGGCCCATGAACTGTTTACCGTAAACGGCCAGGTATGCGGGGAGTCTTGTGAGAGCTGGACCCGGGAATATCTGCGAACCCACCGGGAGGAACATGACACCTCTCTGCCCCTGGTATCCGGGGCCATCGGCTACTTTTCCTACGATTATGGAAGAAAAAAGGAGGGCGTGGTCTCCCGCCATCCCCGCGGCCTGGACATCCCGGACTGCGTCCTGGTTTTCTATGACAATTTCATTCTGGAGGATCACCGGGAGCGCCGGCTGTATCTGATAGCCAACGATCACCGGCAGCGGCCGGAGGAGGGAATCAAGCGGATGACGGCGCTGCTGCGGCAGGCCCAAAGGACGGAGGAGCCCGGCATTTTCCCGGCGGCCCCTCCGCCGTCACCGCCAACTTTACCAAAGCGGATTACATGGACGCCGTTCAGAGAATGATTCATTACATCGTGGAGGGGGACATCTACATCGCCAATATGACCCAGCAGCTGCGGATCAGCAGTGACATGGATCCCTACCAGCTGTTTTGCCAGATGCGGGAGACGAACCCCTCCCCCTTCGGCGGCTACTTGAATTACGGGGATTTCCAGATCATCTCCGCCTCCCCCGAGCGCTTCCTTCAAATGCGAAGCGGCCAGGTGGAGACCCGCCCCATCAAGGGCACCAGAAAGCGGGGGGCCACCCCGGAGGAGGACGCGGCGCTGCGCCTGGAGCTGGAGCAGTCCCAAAAGGACCAAAGCGAGCTGCTGATGATCGTAGATCTGGAGCGCAACGACCTGAACCGGGTCTGCGTCCCCGGCAGCGTCAAGGTCACGGAGCTGTTCTCTGTGGAGGCCTACGCCACCGTCTTTCACCTCATCGCCAACGTGGCGGGCACGCTCCAGCCGGGCCTCACCGTGATGGACCTGCTGGAGGCGGCCTTCCCGGGCGGTTCCATCACCGGCGCCCCGAAGCTGCGGGCCATGGAGCTCATCGACGAGCTGGAGCACAGCCGCCGGAACCTCTATACCGGCTCCATCGGATACCTCTCTCTGGACGGGGACTGCGATTTCAACATCGTCATACGGACCGCCCTTCACCAGAATGGGGTCTACCATCTGGGAGTGGGCGGCGGCATCACCTGCGAGTCGGAGCTGGAATTTGAATATGAAGAAACCATACAGAAAGCGAAGGCCTTCCTGAAGCTCTTTGAGGCCGAAGACTTTTCCGAAAACTAAAAAAGAAAGGAGGGACCGGACATCCCGGAAATGGAGCGAAATCTTGGAGGGATGATGGGGGCCCCGATCCCTGGTGACAGATATGTGGATTACATTCGATGAAGGATATCAATTCGGTCTGGGCGTCTTTGAGACGGTCAGTGTGGAGCAGGGGCGGCCCATTTTTCTCTCCTGGCATCTGGAACGGCTCCGCGCCTCCCTGAACGTCCTGGGAATTCACCTCGACGCGGAGGGGACCGACACGCTCTCTGCCAATCCCGCAGAGCCCTCCTCATCCCAGTCCGGTCCCCGCTCCCTGGAAGCATCAGCCGGGGCGGAGGAATTCTCCTGCCTCACCGAGGCCGGGATCCTCTCCTGGCTTTCCCGACAGCAGGAAACCCGGTCCCTGGAGCATCATGCCCTGAAAATAATGGTTTCCGGCAAAAACCGCCTCCTCACCCTGCGCCCCAATCCCTACACCCCGGAGCAATATGAGGAGGGCTTCCGCCTGGACTACAGTGCGGTCCGCCGCAACGAAACCTCTCCCCTGACGCGCCACAAGACCATGAATTACGGCGACTGCATTCTGGAGAAACGCCGGGCAAAGACCCTGGGAGTGGACGAGCTGATCTTCCTTAACGGCCAGGGCCAGCTCTGCGAGGGCACCACCACCAATCTCTTCTTTGTCCGGGGCGGCATCCTCTACACGCCTCCCCTGTCCTGCGGTCTGCTCCCCGGCATCCTGCGCCGTTTTCTCCTGACCCGTTTCCCCGTCAGAGAGCAAATCCTGACCCCTGACGACGCGCTGAACATGGACGAATGCTTTGTCACCAACTCCTTGATGGGCGTCATGCCGGTCACCGCCCTTGGGGCAAAAGCCTACCCCATCGGCCCCGGAACCCGGGCCTGTATGGAAGCCTACCGCGACTCGGCGGCGTCCTCCTGTCCACACACTATCCAGCCGCCGGGGCGGGTAGGGGACTTTCCAAAACAATGTAAGGGCGCTTTTAGGCGCAGGTGAGATCCACTGCTTACGGAGACTTGAGGACGAAGGCTCTCCTGAGTCCTCTAGTCGCAGTTAGCAGTTAGCTCACCGGAGCCGTTGCCCGGTTTTGGAAAGTTTTCTACCCGACTCGGCGGCGTCTGAGGGAACAATAACACCCGGGAGAAAAAATAGCAGTTGAAACCCATCTCTGCCGGAGGTATAATGATTTTATCACGTTCACAAAACAGGAGAAAGAATTATGAACCAATTTAAAGATCAGTCAGAAATGAAAATGGCGATGAACGGCAGAATGGGCCTGTTGACAGGCGGCATTATTCTGATCTTCACCGCACTTTCCACCACGATGACATACGGGATCAATCTGTGGGGATTGGCCGCGGGGGCCGCCAGAGGAGAGGCGGAGTACACGGAGGTGCTGGAATCCGCCAATATGAGCGTGGGGATTCTGCGGGTGATCGCCGTATGCTTCCTCGTCATGGCTGTCATCGAGATATCCTCCGGCTTCCTCAGCGCCCGCTTCAGCAACCGGCTGGACAAGGCGAAAAATACGAAAAAGCTGATTATCCTTCTGCTGGCTCTGGAGCTGGTGATGCAGGTATTTTTGCTGTTGACTGGTATGCTGAATCTGGGGCTGCTCATCACCTCCCTGGTCATTCCTCTGTATATGCTCTGGAGCGCGTCGAAGCTGTGTAAAGTGGCCAAGGAATACCCTGACCGGACCTACGCCCTCAACACCAAGAAAATGAAGGAGCAGCAGCGCTCCTCCGCCCCGGCCAAGCCGGCCCCGCCCAAAAGTCTGCGGGAGCGCGCCATGATGAATGCGGCGCCGGAGGAGGATTCCGAAACGGAGGACAGCGCCGAATCAGAGGATACCTCTGAACCGGAAGACGCTTCCGAACCGATGGATAGACCGGAACCGGAAGATACTTCCGAACCGACGGATAGCCCGGAACCGGAAGACGCTTCCGAATCATCCGGCGCGCCGGAGCGTCCGGAATCGGAGTGATCCATCCTTCCAGCCGCCCTTTTCTCAATAGGATCTGTAGGTCCAGGTCTGAACGACCTGGGGGGACAGCTTTTCATACGTCCAGCTCCGGCTGCTGTTCGCATAACTGAAGGGGTCGTTGACGGTAAAGCCCGCTTCGTCGTATCCGGTAATCAGGATAAAGTGACCGTTGTCCGTGAAATCTCCCGGCCCCACAGAGCAAATCAGGAGCGCTCCCTGGTCCAGGCTGTCCTTGATCTGGAACTCACCGGGAAAGGTCTCCTGGGACACACTCAGGCCATACCAGGCCGCCGCATCCGTCATCAGGGACCAGGCCGTCCCCTGTCCCTGAATATAGTAGCCGCCATCCTCCGCCATTCCTGCCATCACATCGGGAGTCAGCGATGCGTCCCGGGTAAAGTGAAAGAGCATCATGGACAGGCAGGTGGGACCGCAGCCGGAGATTCCCACGTTGTAGCTGCCGTAGGGCACATATCCCCATCTCTTATCCCACTGGATCAGCAGCGGACAGCTCTCCGCCATCTCCTCCTGTGTCAGTCCTCCCGCGGCGGTTTGGGACGCGCCAAGGTACCCCGACACATAGTCCAGCATCTCCGGATTCCGCTCCAGATCCTTCAGAAGAGCATCCGGGTAGCTGGCCGAGTTGGCAAAGATTTCCTTCCACTGATCGCTGTTTTTGATGGAACGCAGCTCCGCTGAGGTGGAAACGGTCTCCATCGCGTTTCGGAAAAGTCCCCGTCCCGCATATCCCAAAATCAGCACAAGCACCACCGCGGCCGCCAGCACCGGCCGAGGCCCAAAGCGCCGCCTCTTTTTTCCGCTCCCCCGGACAGTGCCTTTCCCCGCCGGATCCTTCCTGCCATTTTTCTGGCTCCCAATTCTGTTTCCCGCGGTCCCTTTTCCCGGGGCGCCCTTCCTCGGGACCGCTTCTCTTTCTATCCACTTTCCCGGAGCGCCTCTCCCCGGGACTTCTTCTCTTTCTATCCACTTCCCGGCGGTCGCTCTCCACGGGATTTCCTGGCCTACGGCTCTTTTTTCTCCGGTTATCCTCTGGCTGGTTCTATTGCCCGCGGCTCTCTCTCTATCTGCCAAGCGTTCTCTTCGCCTCTCCATCCGCTCTGCTCCTTCCTTTCAAGGCCCGCCCCCCGCAGGGCGGCTCTGGGCTCTCAATTTTCCCGGATACCATGACAAATTTTCAGACACGTCCTCAGTCTAGCAGAAAACCGGCAAAGCTACAAGGGGCAGAATGTAACAGGGATGTAACTGTTTCGCCGCCCTTTTTCTTCCTCCGTCCATTCCGTCGGAGTGCCCCACCGGACTCCCGGAGTGTGCTTGAAAATCGCTTCCCGCAGGATCCGCTTCCCGGTTTGCGGGGAATTTTCCCAAAATGAGGGGAGCGGATCCTGCGGGTTTTTCTACAAGGAGGATAAACAATCCATGTATCCGATTTTTTTCAAAGTTGCGTCAAATCTGTATCATTCGCGGAGGTCCCGCCTAAATTGGCAAAAAAAAATGCGGCCCCGGTTTCCCGTAAGCCGCGGAGTTTGGCGCCAGAGCGCGTCTGGAAATAGGACCGGCCCTCCGGGCACAGGCAATTTCCAAATATGCTCCAGCTATTTTGTCGGAAGTTTTGGTCTTCGTTTCGTTACCACGCAGGCGGCGGCGAACGCCAGGGACAGGAGCGCCGCGGCCCCCCAGCCGATGAGATTGGTCTCATCTCCGGTTTTTACGCCCGCGCTTTGGCCGCCTTCGGACGGCGGGTCTGCGGCGCCCTTTTTCTTTTCGGTCTCCGCCTCCGATTTTTTTACCGTGAACGACGCTTCCACATAGCCGTTTTCTCCCTCCCCGTCCCAGACGCTGTCACCGCCTGAGACCGGCTCGTATTTCGTATTTTCCCGCTCCGGCACGGTCACAAGGATCTCCCGCTCCGCCAGAATGTTCCCGGCCTTGTCCCGGTAAACCGCCTCGCCTGTCACCCTTTCCCCCGGTCTCAGGGGTACGCTTCCGTTCTTCCATTCCCATCCCTCCGGCAGAGGAATCTCACCCAGGGTCCCCGCTCCCGCCGGGGCCGCCAGCTCCTCCTCCGGCTGCTCGGGGACCGTCACGGTTATGACGGTGCTGCCCTCCTGGGCCCGGGCCGGCTGGCTGCCCAGCGCCAGACATAGAATCGCAAGAAAGATTCCCATTTTTCTTTTCCCCTTCAACGGTCTCACCCTCTTTCGCTGGTCTTGGGGAATTTCTCTCTTTTATTTCAGCTCTGCCTTAAAGGTGACGCTGCCCTCATAGCTTCCGGCCTTCGCCGCGGCCCACGCTTCGGCCGTGATCGCCACGGACAGCGAAATCTCTTTTCCGCTTCCGGCGCCCTCCAGACCTCTCCGCAGCTCCTCCTCGCTCCAGTCCGCGGTTGTGAAAACCGCCGTCCCACTCATCAGCGTATAGGACAGGTTTTCCCCATGTGATTCGTTTCTCAGTGGGTTGGATGTGGCCGTCACGGTTACTTTCTCCCCCACATCCACGTTCCCGGATACCTTCAGCGCGCCGCTTAAATTGGTGCTCAGGCTTCCATAGTTAATGGTGGTCGCCGCGGGGATCGTCAGCTGATAGGTGGAGCCCACCTCGGCGCTCAGCTTTGTGTCCTTTGTCTGTGTGTTCTCTGTCTGTGTGTTCTCCGTCTGTTCGTTGGCCGCCCATACGCCTGTCGGTGTGGCGGCGCTCCCCATAAGCGCGGCCGCCGTCACCAGCGCCGCCAGTCTCCTTGATTTTCTCGCTCTCATCCTCTTCTCCTCCTATTTGCGGTCTACCACTTTGGCCTCAAAAACAATGCTTCCCGAATAGCTTCCGGCCTTGACCGTCGTCTCCCCCGCACTGTCCTTGACCTTGGAAAATTTCAATATATTTGTGCCCGTACCCGCGATCGGCGTCGTTGACATATCCTGAAACTCCGCCACCACGTCTTCATTTGACACAGCGCTATCCGCATTGTCTGTGACGTCGGAGACCACCTTTGTGCCGGTGGTGTCATCGGCTCTGACCAGTTCCACCTGATTCTTATCCGTAATGCCGCTTTTTATCGTTACTCGTACTTTTTTCGTTGGCGCAGTGTTCACGGAGCTCACGCCAATGTTTTGAGCCGTCACACCGCTGGTCGCTGACAGTGTGACTGACTGGGGAATGCTCAATACATAGGTGGTATCCTGTGAGTATTCCACTGGCATACTCTCGGTCTCCTGATTTTCCGCGTACACCGGCGCCGCCGCCAGCATCGCCGCGCTCATCACCCCCGCCAATACCTTTTTGTTAAATTGTTTCTTCTCATCGCTTTCGTCCTCCCTGCGCTTTATTGGATTACATTCAGTGTCAGTTTTATCTCAGAACCGTTTAACGGTGTCTGTTCCTCATTCATGACGAAGCACTCATATTTAAGCACCGCGTCCTCATACGCCCCGGCGGGAAGGGTCTGATCCAGTGTGATGGTATAGATCCCTTTTCCCGGCTCCACAAGCCCCGACTGCCAAAAACTCGTCCCGTCGGAGAGCAGCAGCGTCATGCGGAAATAACAGGTGTTCTGCTCCGGGTTGTAGAAGTTCACGGTCTGCTCCGGGGTGTCCGCCTTCAGGGTGAGACTGCCGTAGCCGGGGATGTCGATGGTGTCCGTGTTCTTCTCCCCGGTGTAGACGGCCCTTTCCCCCGTCCAGTCCTCGGCGCCGGTGTCCAGCTCCGGCTCCGCCGCTGTGGTCCGCGGCTCCGCCGGTTCGCCAAACCAGGTACTCCAGTTCATTCCGGCGAACACGCCGCCTCCCACCAGGAGCACCGCCACCGCCGCAATCAGAATTATTTTTACCGTCTTCCTCATCTTGTCCCTCCTATTCCTCGCTGTAGGTCACCACGAAGATCACTGTGCCGCTGTAGGTCCCGGCGGGGATGACCGTCCGCGTGCCTGTGGGCTTCGCAAAGGAAATCACCGCCTTTTCGGTAGTATAATTATCCATTGTAAATGTCGCGACAGGATTGTTAATATTGGTAAATTCTGTTTTATTTACAAGCATGGCGGAGGTGACCGTGTCGGTGGCATTTTGCCGGGTCAGCGTCAGTTTGCCCTCCGAACTGACTGCGCCGCCGTCTTTGACCTTTACCCGCACCTCCCCGTTATAGCCCAGATCAAAGGGCTTTTGGTCTGAAGCGTCAACGTAGATTTCCGCTTTGCTTGTACTGTCTCCTGCCGTAAGCGTTTCGGAAGGAATACTGACCGTGTACGCCGCCGCTGACGTACTCACCGCCTCTTCGGTGCTGATGTCAGACGCAAAGGAGCTAGATGTCGCTCCGCATTTTGCATAAGCTTTATAAGCAGTGCCCGCTTTCAGATTCTTAAACTCCCCGGAACTCTTCCAATCATTCTCATCTACGTTTCCCCCGGCTGCCACAAGCTGATACTGCACTGCTGCTCCCTGCGGAACACCATCAGCCTGCACGCTAATGCTGCTGGCTGTGATACTGCCGGTCACCTGGCTGACTGTAACCACCGGTCTTGCCGGAATCGAGACTGATACCGGATCACTTGCGTAAGCATCCTCCGTCTCTTTCAATCGGATCCGCACGGTCTTCTCAGTTCCATCCCAGCCAAAAGCAGCCACCTTCATATCCGCGCCACAGTCACTCCACGATCCCCCATTGTCCATACTGTATTCCATACTTGTTGTTGTGTTCAACAGCTTTTCATTTTGGTAGTCAATAGAGATGTTCGGACTATTCTGCGCTTGTTTCGTTTGGTAGGTCTTGCTAAACGTCAATGTTTTACCGCTGTCTGATACAGTTGCTGTCACGGCTGTTCCATTTAATTTTGTGGTTATACCATCCACAAACCTATAACCATAGGGCGTAGCTGACGTGTCGGCTGTTAATGTGATCTCAGCAGTATAGCTTTCCCCATACCCAGCTTTTGTGCCATCCTCCACAGGTTGACCATTTGATGTCCAGCTCACACTACTACTCTCCACACCTGCTGTAGCGCATGAAGCCTCTGCTGGCAAAACACTTCCCACCACTGGCATCAATGTTACTTCCATAGAACGAATCAAACGGCTGCCGTTCAGTATCACTATCGAACTCCACGGACTAGCATTCAGGTTATACTTGCCGGTTTCTGTGCCGATGCTGTTTTCCGGTATGATGAAGTTTACCTGATTCCACGCATCCGTAAATAAGGTGCCAGCGGCAGAGGGAGCCGTTGCGGGAAGGGTTATTTCTGTCAGACCGCCGCAACCATAGAATGCATAATTGCTAATGGTCTTCACGCTGTTCGGTATCGTTATGCTTTTCAGGCTACTGCAATCCCGGAATGCATTTATACCGATGCTCGTCACACCCGACGGTATCTCTATACTTGTCAAGCTAGTGCAATTAGAGAATGTTTGACCGCCGATGCTCGTCACACCCGACGGTATCTCTATACTTGTCAAACTGGTGCAATAATAGAATGCTTGATCGCCGATGCTCGTCACACTCGACGGTATCTCTATACTTGTCAAGCTGGTGCAACAAAAGAATGCTTGAACGCCAATGCTCGTCACACTGTTCGGTATTGTTATGCTTTTCAGGCTAAGGCAATTAGAGAATGCGCCTTGATTGATGCTCGTCACACCCGACGGTATCTCTATACTTGTCAAACTGGCGCAATAATAGAATGCTTGATTGCCGATGCTCGTCACACTCGACGGTATCTCTATACTTGTCAAACTGGTGCAACCCAAGAATGCTTGAACGCCGATGCTCATCACACTCGACGGTATCTCTATACTTGTCAAACTGGTGCAATCCCAGAATGCATAATTGCCGATGCTCGTCACACCATTTTTTATCACAACACTCGTAAAAGATGTAGGGTAATTATAACTGTCCATCTTCCCACTAAACGCAGCATTGGAGTTTATGGTAAGCACGCCCTCATTATCAAGCGTCCATCCCGTTCCGCTATCTACCACTTCTGCCATTGTGGACACCTGCCCGTTGAAATAATTCATCAGGTCCATCAGCCTTGCCAGGTCCACCTGCGCCTGCTGTCCTTCCGTCAGCTCGTCGAAATAGGCGTCCGCCGCATCCTGCGCGTCATCGTAAACCTCTTTCTGTTCCTCCGGCGACATCCGCTCCACTTCCTCCACAGTGGGAAGGGCGTCGATCATTGCCCGCACCGCTGTCACGGCTTCGTCTGTCTCCGTCTCCGCGTCGGAGTCCGGCGTTTCCTCTGCCACTTCTTTCACCGCCGCCGCTATGCCTGCGCCTGCCACATCACCATTTATCCCTCCCGTCCCCGTTTCTGTGATTTCCTCCGAGGACGTCCCTGTTTCCGAACCAATCTCCTCCGTTTCCGAACTGGGCTCCTCTGCGGACGCTCCAGTTGTCCCGGCTGCCCCGGCTTCCGGCGTCGTCTCCGCGGACTCCTGCGTTTCCGTACCGGGCTTCTCCGGGGACGTTCCAGTTGTCCCGGCTGCTCCGGCTTCCGGCGTCGTCTCCGCGGACTCCTGCGTTTCCGTACCAGGCTCCTCCCCAGACGTTCCTTCCGTTCCGGCTGTCCCGGCCTCCGGCGCTTTCTCCGCGGACTCCTGCGTTTCCGTACCAGGCTCCTCCCCAGACGTTCCAGTTGTCCCGGCGGCCTCGTCCTCCAGTGTCTTCTCCGCGGACTCCTGCGTTTCCGTACCAGGCTCTTCCCCAGACGTTCCAGTTGTCCCGGCTGCTCCGGCCTCTGTCGTTTTTGCGGACGGCTCCGAACCCGCGCTTCCCGCCGCCGTTCCTGTCTGTGCCGTCAGAGCCTCTGTTTTTGTCTCCGAAAGGGACGTAAGCTCTATCCCGGTCTCCTCCGGCGCGCCGCAGATCTCACAGAAAAAGGCGCACTCCCTCCCCTCCGCCGCCGGGGCGTAGCCGCAGCTGCCGTCATGCGCCGCCGGGGTCACGCTGCCGTCCGCGTTTCTTTTCTCCTCGTGGACGCAGTTTAGGGTTTTTGTCACGCAGCCGCTCTCTTCCCCGCACACATGGGCGCACTGGGTGGGCTCCGCGCCCCGCGTCAGCTCCGTCCGGGGCTCCGCCGCTGTCCCCGATTCCTCCACCGTCCCCTCCGTATCCGAATCTCCCGGGGGCACCTCCGCGGCAATCAGCGGGTAGCATTCCTCCGTATGTACATGGACACAGCTGGTCACATACTCATAGCAGTCCCTCGTATGCTCATGGCGGCAGGGCCGCTCCGGCGCCGCTTCCTGATAGCCGCATTCCTCCGTATGTGCCGGATGATGCTCACAGATGCCCCCGGCATATCCGGCGGCTCCCTCCGCCACATTTCCTCCCGGCAGCTGTGTCCCGAAAAGCGCCCCGCTAAGAAGCACCGCCAGAAGCTTTCCTCTCTTTTTATTTCTCATATTCCGCCTCCTCATTCGCCTCGGACCAGGCGCCCCGGCCCCTCATGCTTTTCCTTTTTTTCTTCCGTTCCTCCAGTGCGAATCTCAGCTCAAACCGTGCCGCCTCACAGGGCCACTCTTAACCTTTCCCCACACCCGTCCGAGTTCATTGGCTCCCGCCCGCCGGAGCTTTCCTCCGGATTTTTGACAGCAAAAAGCGGCAGCCCCTCCGCTTTGCGCGAAAGAACCACCGCAATCAAAAAAAACGATCCCCTTTATCCCCAAAAAGGGCACCCTTAACCTACTCTGCTCTG
>CAZGRM010000098.1:0-11949 GCA_964528295.1 uncultured Lachnospiraceae bacterium | reverse complement strand
TATTTCAACTTCCATCATGCAGTACAGGGCTGACCTGACTTACAGGAAACGGCATGTATGATGAAGTTCCCTGTGACTGATGCACATGACCGCATCAGGAGAAGGGTCGCTTTCTGAAAAATATTACAGAGGACAGCATTCGGGGCTGCCGTAAAATGCGCAAAGAAATGTGGAAACTGTTTCCGGTACGTTTTGCGGCAGCCCCATTATCGGGAAATTTCTCTGTCAGGCGGCGGTAGAGGTATTAGAAAATCTGTCTGAGAAAGCCAAGGATAATAACAGATTTTTTCATCATAGCGAAAAAACAAAGTTGATGTGGCTTGTAAAAAACAGTCGTATAATCTTTGGACAATAAATGTCACTTTGCTACTATCGGATGGATGGTAAAGGGGCATTTATTTTTTTATTCTTAGCAAGGAGGGATCTTTTATGAAACAGGAAGGAAATATTGCATTAGATCAGGAAATCCTGAGTGCGATCCCGAAAGATTATAGTGGCTTAGTTGCGCACATCAAAAAGGCAGTCATCAATGTAGTTATAGATCGTCTTCTCGCCGCGCATCAGTTGATCCTGATTTGTGATATAAATCTCATGGATAGAATGACCCTGTTTTACAAGCGGCGTAATGATTCTGTTCAACCTGATGATATCCTGGCCTACCGTACCGGAACTTCCCCCGCGGGCGCAGTCCTTTCCACAGAGAACAGGCGCCTTAATCTTACAGGTCATGCGGTTCTTACAAGCGTTAAAAGAGCAGCCGGGTTTACCTGAAGCGAGCTCAACGGCATACTTACGGACCTCTCTGGAGATTATGGATGGATCCTTGTGAAGCTGAGCCGAGATCTTTTTGAAAGATAGTCCATCCTTCAGAAGTTTCCGCGGCGTTAAACGTTCTTCATAGGTAAAAAATTTGCCATGATATGGTGATATACAAATGACAAGAAAGTATTGTCATGTATCACAGAACAAAATTGATTCTGAAATGAAAAAAATGGAGTGATTTTCTGTGTCTGTGTAAATGGTTTCAAATCTGGAAAGCAAAATAGAAATAAACCTTTAAAATACTAAATAAAATAAATACTTATTTGATAGTATAACCTGCGTTTTTGTGGAAATCCTATCATTAAACCAATCGGTGAAGAGAAATTGCGGCGGCCGGTGTTTCCGGAAAGCCGCGAGAATTTAGGATGAGGTGAATGATATGGATAAGAAAGCTTTGAAGGAATTTTTCACAAGACGCGGCACTATCTGGACTCTGAGCCTTTGCATGACAGGAATTATCGTGCTGGGCGGAATTGCGGCGGTGGACAGCAGCCGCCGGGCCCAGGAGCAGCAGGTGGAGACGGAGGCCGGGGAGCTGGCATTTTTGGAGGATGAGGATCCGGAGGAGATTAATGATACGCTGGCCAGTGCGCTGAACGAGGAGTCCGAGGGTGTGGATCTGGCGGAAGCCTCCGGAACGGCGGTACAGGACGGCGGAGAGTTAAATGAAGCGGACGGATCTTCCGAGGCGGATGCTATCTCCGGTGAGAACGCCGGTACCACAGGTGTGGACGGGGAGGAGTCGGCGGAGGCTTCCTCTAGCAACGTGATCTCGGAGCAGGCTCTGCTCAACGAGGGCATCTCTTTTACGGAAGCGGAGACGTTGATGTGGCCCTCGGCGGGCACCATATTGATTGACTACAGCATGGACGGCAGCGTTTTCTTTCCCACACTGAATCAGTATAAGTATAATCCGGCTCTGGTCATCGGCAGCGAGGTGGGCAACCAGGTATTGGCCGCAGCCAAGGGAATTGTGGAATCCATCTATGTGGACGATGAGACGGGAACGACTCTGGTGATGAACATCGGCAACGGATACAAGCTCACCTACGGCCAGTTGAAGGAGCTGGCAGTGGAGGAGGGCGACATCGTGGAGGAGGGCGCTGTCCTGGGTTATGTCAGTGAGCCCACCAAGTATTACAGCAAGGAGGGCGGAAATCTCTATTTCCAGATGACTCAGAATGAGATGGCTGTGGATCCGGTATTGTACTTGGAATAAAAACAGCCGGGGAAAAATGAGTTTGCACCATCCCCGCAATATGGAATATAATAAATCAGGAAGAATGTTTCCAGCTGTTCCGCAAAAGGGGTACAGCACGCAGTCAGGTTATTTAACGAATCTTCTTTTTATTCAGTAAGATACTATTTTACCGGCTGCTTTATATATAGAAAGACGGTGTCTGTTCCGAAAATATGGAAACGCCAGCGGCGTTTACCCGGAATGGGCACTTTACATAATTTTACGCAAAAGAGGAAGCGCTGATGGAGGAAAAGAAAAATTATACATACATGGTAAGATGTGGGGACGGAACCTTGTATACGGGCTGGACAAACCAGCTGGAAAAAAGGGTGAAGGCCCATAACGAGGGCTGTGGGGCGAAATATACCAGGAGCCGGCGGCCCGTGAAGCTGGTTTATTTTGAGGCCTTTGAGAGCAAGGAGGAGGCATTGCGGAGAGAATTTTTTATCAAGAGGATGACAAGAAAACAGAAGGAGGAGTTAATAAAGAAATTTGCCGCTAAATAGCCGGAAGCTGGCTATTCTCGGCAGATTTTTTTATTCCGAAATGTCCTTTTTGCGAAAAAAACTGCCGCACCTACGACAGCAGATCGTTTGTGCGGCAGCCTTTATTCGGATGTAAATTTTATTTGAAGTATCTGTCAAGCAGACCCTGGAAGGCGCGGCCGTGTCTTGCCTCGTCCTTCGCCATCTCATGAACGGTGTCATGAATCGCGTCCAGATTAGCGGCCTTAGCCAGCTTAGCCAGCTCCAGCTTTCCGGCGGTAGCGCCGTTCTCCGCGGCTACTCTCATCTCCAGATTCTTCTTGGTGCTGGGGGTAACTACCTCGCCCAGGATCTCAGCAAACTTGGAAGCGTGCTCAGCCTCCTCCCAGGCTGCTTTTTCCCAGTAGAGGCCGATCTCCGGATAACCCTCTCTGTGAGCCACTCTCGCCATAGCCAGGTACATACCAACCTCGGTGCACTCGCCCTCGAAGTTTGATCTCAGACCAGCCAGGATCTCCTCGCTGACACCCTCAGTGATGCCTACCTCATGCTCGCAGGCCCAGGTCATTCCCTCTACCATCTCCTCAAACTTGTCGGCTCCGGCCTTGCAGATCGGGCACTTTTCGGGAGCGGTCTCTCCCTCGTAAACATAACCACACACCTTACAGACGAATTTCTTCATTTTGTTGTTCTCCTTTTCTTAAAATATTTGTTTGTTAAAATAGGAATCATTACTGTTTTAATCTAGCATTGTTAAGGCAAGTTGTCAAGCAATTCTTGGGAATATTATTTGAAATTTTTATAAAATTTATTCCCCTTTCCTTGCGAGGCAATGCTGGCAGGTACCGTAAAAATTAGCGTAGAAGGTGTCAATTTTTCCGGGGCATTTCTCCGATGCCGCCGCCAGCGCTCCGTCCACCGCGGAGGATTCCAGATCATAGACATTTTCGCAGCAGGTGCAGATAAAATGATGATGTCGTGTCGTATTTCCGTCATACCGGTCCGCGTTGCCGCCTACGGAGATCTTGGAAATTTCCCCCAGCTCCGAAAGAAGGGCCAGATTCCGGTATACGGTACCCAGACTGATATTGGGATACTCCTCCCGGATACAGGTATAGACTGTGTCGGCTGTGGGATGATCGGTACGGCTCATCAAAAATTTTTTAATGGCTTCTCTCTGTCTGCTGTGTTTCAACTGTGCCATTGGTGCCTCCTAAATAATAGTAATAATTATCATAATTAAATATAACAAAAAGGGAAAAGGTTGTCAAATAGTTTTGTGACTAAGTCATTGAATTCTCATAAGGGCTGAGAGTATAATAGAAATGTATCAGAAGGAAACAATACCTGTAGAGCTCTCGGCCTGTCAGTAGGCAGAGAGAAAAATGAGAATCAGGAGGATCAATGAAATGATTTATGATTTAATTATTATCGGATCTGGTCCGGCGGGATTGGCGGCGGCCATCTATGCGCGGCGGGCAAGGCTTTCTTTTGTGGTGATGGAACGGGAATATATGAGCGGCGGGCAGGTGCTGAATACCTACGAGGTGGATAATTATCCCGGATTGCCCGGGATCGGGGGCTTTGAGCTGGGAGTGAAGCTGAGAGAGCATGCGGAGCAGCTGGGAGCCCAGTTTATTAATATAGAAGTAAAGCATATCGGGCTGGAGGAGGAAGGCCGGGTGAAGGTGGTCTATACCGACGGAGAGGAATACCGGGCCAGGACCGTCATACTTGCCATGGGAGCAAAGCACCGGGAGCTCGGCGTTCCCGGAGAAAAAGAGCTGGCCGGGATGGGGGTTTCCTACTGTGCCACCTGTGACGGAGCCTTTTTTAAAGGCAGAACGGTGGCTGTGGTGGGCGGCGGCGATGTGGCCGTGGAGGACGCTCTGTTTTTGGCCCGGGTGTGCGGCAAGGTATATCTGATCCACCGCCGGGACAGCCTGCGGGCTGCCAGAGCGCCGCAGGATAAGCTGCGAAGCTGTGAAAATGTGGAGTTTCTCTGGAATACGGAGGTGACGGAGATTCTGGGGGAGGAACACACGGAGAGACTGCGATTGAAAAATAAGGTGGACGGCGCGGAGAGAATGCTGGATATAGACGGCGTATTTATAGCGGTGGGCACCATCCCGGAAAATGGAATCATTACAAAAATATTACAGCTTGACACAAATGGTTATATTTCCGCCGGGGAGGATGGAAAGACGGAAATTCCCGGTATTTTTGCGGCGGGAGATATCAGAAAAAAGCAGCTGAGACAGATTGTAACGGCTGTTTCCGACGGTGCCAATGCGGTTTCCTCGGTTTGTGAGTACCTGAATCTGGAATAAAAAGGAAAATTATTACAAAAAAATATTGAAAAATTAAAAAAATATTTATTTTACTTGACATATACCCCCTGATTTGCTATGATTACCGTGTAATAAATGTAATAAATTCGTAACAAATTCAAAACGGCAACGTTTTTTGGAGGTAGAGTTAAGTAATGAAAAAGGGAGTTTTAAAGTTTACCGCCTGCTGCATGGCAGTGGGAATGACAGTTTCAGGGACCGGGCTTGTGGCTTTTGCGAGTAAGGGAGTTACTCTGGCCGGGTTTGGCGCCGTAGTGAGCGGAGAGAATACGGAAACTGCAGCGGAGACAACAGAAAATACGGAGGCTGCTTCGGAGACGGAGGCTGTAGAGAATACGGAGGCTGCGCTGGAGACCGTGGAGGGTACCGAGGCTACAGAGCTTGAGACCTCCGCACCGGAGACCGAGGCGGTACAGGAGACAGAGCCCACACTGGATACGAGCATGAATGGGGAGATGGCTTTTGCGCAGTGTGACGAGTACATTAATGTGAGAACCGATGCCAGCACAGACAGTGAAGTGGTGGGTAAGGTATACAACAATGGTTCCGTGACGATCCTTGGACAGATGGGAGACTGGTACCAGGTACAGTCCGGAAACGCTGTCGGCTATGTAAAGGCAGAATATTTTGCCACAGGAGAAGAGGCGCAGGCCATTGCCGAGGATGTGGCTTACAATGTGGCTACCGTATATGCGGAAGCGCTGACGGTTCGTTCTGAGGCCAGTGAGGATTCTGAGCCCATCGGTACGGTTTACAGTACGGACGAGCTGGAGGTGGTCCAGTATGAGGGCGACTGGATGAAGGTCGCTCTGGGAAATGATGTTTATGGATATGTGAATGCCTACTATGTAGGATATGATACTTACTACGCCACAGCGGAGACGCTGGAGGAGGAGCAGGCCAGACTGGATCAGGAATGGCTGGATTACCTGGCGGAGCAGGAGGCAAAGGAAGCGGCAGCCGAGCAGGCGTACCTGGCTCAGCTGGCGGCAGAAGAAGCGGCGGCGGCTCAGGCAGCGGCGGACGCGGCTTATCAGGAGCAGATTGCGGCCAGCCAGGCAGCGGCGGAGCAGGCGGCGGCCGATGCGGCGTATCAGCAGCAGGCAGCGGCAGAAGCGGAGGCGGCGGCAGCCCAGCAGGCTCAGGCCACATCAGACGCCCAGGCGGCGGCAGAGCAGGCATATCAGGAGTACCTGGATGCTCAGGCGACAGCGGACGCGGCTACACAGACCGCCGATGAGCAGGCGGTGATTGACACAGCGGCTCAGGCTCAGGCGGAGTATGCGGAGTATCTGGCAGCCCAGGCAGCGGCAGACGCTCAGGCTCAGGCGGAGGCCGACGCGGCGGCTCAGGCCCAGGCGGAAGCTGAGGCGGCGGCAGCAGCCCAGGCGGAGGCCGATGCGGCGGCTCAGGCCCAGGCAGAGGCTGACGCTCAGGCTCAGGCAGCGGCGGAGGCGGCAGCCCAGGCCCAGGCGGAGGCCGATGCGGCGGCTCAGGCCCAGGCGGAAGCTGACGCAGCGGCTCAGGCGGAAGCTGACGCGGCGGCTCAGGCAGCGGCGGCAGAGGAGACTCAGTCCTCCTCCACACTGGGACAGCAGATTGTGAACTTTGCGGTACAATTTGTGGGCAACCCCTATGTATGGGGCGGCACCAGCCTGACCGGCGGCGCGGATTGTTCCGGCTTTACTCAGTCTGTATTTGCTAATTTCGGAATCAGCATTCCCCGTACGGCGGCGGCCCAGTCCGGCAGCGGTACACCGGTGGATCTGGGAAGCATCCAGGCGGGAGATCTGCTCTTCTACTCCGGAGACAGCGGAATCGGCCATGTGACCATTTACATGGGCAACGGTCAGGTGGTACATGCCAGCAATTCTAACACGGGAATTATTATATCTGACTATGGATACCGGACGCCGGTATCAGCCAGAAGATATTGGTAATAAGCCTGAAAAACAGGAGAACCATCGCAAAAAAGCGGTGGTTCTTTTTTTCACCCGTTGTTGCAGAAGAGGGGGGAAAGTGATATACTCGAAAATAACGGAGAAAAAATACAGGCAATATCTAGGAGAAGGGAATATGACAAAAAATGACTGGTACGAGGCGGGAGAGCAGATCAAGGATCTCGTACAGGACGCGATAGACACCAGGGATTTCTCGCAGCTGAACGGCGCAATCAACAACGTGGTGGATCACGCCATGGAGGGACTGGAGTCCGCACTGAGGGACGGATTGAGCCAGGGAACGAGAAGTCAGTACGGGAAGGCCTCGGAGAAGAGCGGAAATAGCTATGGATCCAATCAAAAGACGGTGCGTTTTTCCCGTACTCAGGGGGCCGATCGGATCCGCAGAAATATGGAGGAGAAGAAGGTCACCTACCACCCGGTGAAAAAAAAGATAAAGGCTCCCGGAGCCATATCGGGGAAGGTGATGGCTGTCTCGGGCTACAGTCTGGGAGGAATGCTGGGACTTGCCCTGGCCATCGTGGGAGTGACCGGATTGAGTATAGGCATCAATGTGGCGGTGCCGGGTGGTATTCTTGGCATTTTGTTTGCGGCTTCCATGGGACTTGGGATCGTTGGCAGCCGGAAGGCAGGACTGGCGAATCGGTTCCGCAGATATTCGGAGCTGCTGGGGGAGAGGACCTTCTGTCTGGTGGAGGAGCTGGCCTCCGGTGTCGGGAAAAGCTGCGGATTTGTGCGCAAGGATTTGAAGAAAATGATACAGAGGGGATTTTTTCCCCACGGATATTTGGATCAGAAGGGAACCTGCCTGATTACGGACCAGGACACCTACCAGCAGTATCTCACCACCCAGGAGGCCTACGTGGCCAGAGAATTACAGGCGGAAAAAAATCAGCAAAAGTCCAGGGCTGAGGAGGATCAGAAAAACCGGGAGGCCTGGAAAGAGAAGGATGTGGAGCAGCTGACGCCAGAGTGTCGGGAGCTGATTGAGGAAGGCAGAAAATATATCAGCCATATCCGGCACTGTAATGATTTGATTCCGGGAGAGGCGATGTCGGAGAAGCTGGAGCGTCTGGAGACGGTGACCGCCAGGATTTTTACGGAGGCGGAGAAGAACCCGGAGGTGGTGGAGGACCTGAAAAAGATGATGAGCTACTACCTTCCCACCACGAAAAAGCTGCTGGACGCCTACTGTGAGCTGGACGCCCAGCCGGTACAGGGGCAGAACATCGTGAACACAAAGAAGGAGATCGAGACGGCGCTGGACACCATCAATGCGGCCTTTGCCAATTTGCTGGACAGCCTGTTTGAGGATAAGGCCTGGGATATTTCTTCGGATATCAGTGTATTGCACACTATGCTGGCCCAGGAGGGACTGACGGGCAGCGATTTTGAAAAAAAGACAGGAAATCCGGCCTAAAATATTTACTATGAAAGCCAGTTTCGGTGAGCACGAAGTGCGGAGCGATCCGTGGCTTTCACGCATGGCGGAGCCTGCGGAAGCAGGTAGTTAGGTTTACTAAGAGAAAGCAGGAGGATGAAAGATGAGTGACCAGTTTAAGGATTTTGCGGATGCCCCCACACCGGTATTGAGCTTCGGCGCGCCTCTGGAAGAGGAGGAGAAAAAAGAAGTGGTGGAGCAGGAGGAGAAGCCGGTGGAGCCTCAGCTGGATGACAGTGTGCTGTCCGAGGAGGAGAGAAAGATGGTGGATGATTTCAGTAAGCAGATCGACCTCCATAACTCCAACGGCATTTTGCAGTACGGCGTAGGTACACAGAAAAAAATGGCTGATTTTTCGGAGAATGCTCTGAAAAATGTGAAGACAAAGGATCTGGGCGAGGTGGGAGACATGATCTCCAGCCTGGTGACGGAGCTGAAGAGCTTTGATGTGGAGGAAGAGGAAAAGAGCTTTCTGGGCCTGTTTAAAAAGTCCGGAAATAAAATCACCGCGATGAAGGCGAAGTACGATAAGGCCGAGGTGAATGTGGAGCGGATCTGTGAGGTGCTGGAGAGCCATCAGATGCAGCTCATGAAGGACGTGGCGGTGCTGGACAAGATGTACGGCCTGAACCTTGCTTATTTCAAAGAGCTGTCCATGTATATTCTGGCAGGAAAAAAGCGTCTGCAGGAGGTGAGGGACACGGAGCTGGCCGATCTGATCGAGAAGGCGCGGCGCAGCAATCTGCCGGAGGACGCCCAGGCGGCAAAGGATATGGAGTCCCTGTGCGAGCGCTTTGAAAAGAAGATCCATGATCTGGAGCTGACCAGAATGATCGCCATTCAGACCGCGCCTCAGATTCGTCTGGTGCAGTCCAGCAATACCATGATGATTGAGAAGATTCGGTCCACGGTGGTAAACACGATTCCATTGTGGAAAAGTCAGATGGTGATCGCTCTGGGTGTGGAGCACGCCAACCAGGCGGCCAAGGCTCAGCGGGAAGTGACGGATATGACCAATGAGCTGCTGCGCCGCAATGCGGCTGCTCTGAAGACCGCCACCATTGAGAGCGCCAAGGAATCTGAGCGGGGAATCGTGGATCTGGAGACGCTGAAAAATACCAACGCGGCTCTGATCTCCACCTTCGACGAGGTGATCAAGATCCAGGAGGATGGCCGTCAGAAGCGCCGGGCCGCGGAGGCTGAGCTGAACCGGATGGAGCTGGAGCTGAAGAATAAGCTGCTGGAAATCCACAGATAAAGAAAAAAGGGTGCCGCAAAATCCCAACCAGATACAATCCAGGTATCTACGAACGCGATCGTGATACCGTATCTTGTGTCTGCCGGCATTTTTGCGGCACCCTCTTTTTCTGCTATTCCGCGTCAATCATCCTGTAGCCGATGCCGATTTCTGTGAAAATATATTCCGGCTGAGCAGGATTTTTTTCCAGCTTTCGGCGGATATTGGCCATGTTGACCCGGAGGATCCGGTTGTTGCCGTCGGCATAGGGGCCCCAGACATGGGCGATCAACGCGTCGTAGGTGATCACTCTGCCGGAATTGTTGGCCAGCATGGAGACAATTTTATATTCTACCTGGGTCAGATGGATCTCCTGGCCGTGGACGGTGATGCGCCGTTTGTCAAAATCAATGACCAGCCCTTTTGCCTGAAAGGAGGGGGAGGCGGTCCCGGAGCTGTTCATCCGGGAGAGATGGCGCACGGCGGTGCGGACCCGGGCCAGTAGCTCGGAGGTGCCAAAGGGCTTTGTGATGTAATCGTCGGCCCCCAGATCCAGAGCCGCCACCTTGTCCTTTTCCTGGGTGCGGGCGGAAATGACGATGATGGGCATCCCGGACCAGTCCCGGACCTGCCGGATGATATCCATCCCATCCGCGTCCGGCAGCCCCAGATCCAGCAGAATCAAATCCGGACAGCGGGAGGTGATCTGGGAGAGACCGTCCTTGCCGGAATAGCTTTTGTAGACCCGGTAGTTCTGGTTGGTCAAAACAGTGGCGATAAAATCACAGATATTTTTTTCATCTTCTATAATCAGAATGGAAATTTTTGCGCTCATTCTGTTTCCTCTCTATCTATTCTTCATTTTCTTCCGACTCTTCTCCCCGGGGCAGAGAGAAGCAAAATTCCGCCCCCTGGTTCATATTGTAGGCAGTGATCTCTCCGTCGTGGGCGTCGATGATGGTCTTGCAGATGGACAATCCGATGCCCATTCCCCGGCTGCTGTCAGAGTTGGCGGCGGTGGAGGTGCCGGTGCCGTCAAAGATCACGGACAGCTTCGACGGAGGAATCCCCACCCCGTAGTCCCGGATATGGAAAAAAACAGACTGATCATCGTAGGTCACATAACAATCAATAGGCAGAACACTCTGGGAGTGAACCACCGCGTTTTCCAGGAGATTCATGATCACCTGCTCAATCAAAATGGCGTCCATGGGAATCATCAGAAAATCATCAGGCGCCTGGACGTTGACCTGAGCGGTGGGAATCCGCTTTCTAAGCCGCAGAACCGCCTCAGAGAGCACCTCCTCGATGGGCTCCAGGGATTTCGTGACCTTTGTGTTTGAGGTGTGAATCCTGGTGACTGAGAGGATATTCTCCACCATATTGAGGAGCCAGTTGGCATCCTCCTGGATGTTTCGGATCAGGGATATTTTCTCCTTCTCTTCCAGATGATCCATGTTTTCCAGATAGGTGCCGGCGGAGCCGATGATGCTGGTGAGGGGTGTCCGCAGGTCATGGGAGATGGCCCGCAGCAGGTTAGCACGCATTTTTTCCTTTTCCGCCATGGCCAGCTGCTTTTCCCGGTCGGCAATGATCCGGGCCTGCTTCTTCAGGCTGGTGGTGGCCGCACTGGTGATGGTGGAGATCACCAGCATTCCAAGAAAGGCTACGGGATAGCCGGAGATAGTAAAATTAATATGCATGTAGGGGTAGGTGAAAAAGAAATTGATGCAGACAATACTGCTCACAGAACCAATGATACCATAAATATAGCTGCTGGTGAACCGGGCAATGGCCACCACAGCCAAAATATACAGAAAAGAAACATCGATGATGCTCTCCGTTGCCTTGTTCATCAGAAAGGAGAGCAGGGTACCAAAAATCAGAAAAAAAATAGTGACAATACTGTCATGCAGAATGGTATTCTCACGGAAAAATTTTATCTTTTTTGTAAAAAGCTTCATTGGCCCCATGCGGTTTCCTCACAGTACGGTAATCCTTCAGACATAAAAAATCACTCCAGCCGGAGCGTGTTCCCGGGATAATCAATGTGAGACCGGACACCTCCGATACGGGCAAAACCGCACTCCTCCCGGAACTGGCGTGATAAGGCTATTATAATTCGGAAAGGGGGAAAATGCAACAGAAAGAAATCCCTACGGAAAATAATAAAAAAATAACTGGACCATATCCAGTTATTTTAACCTGTGATGGAGATAGGGGGACTCGAACCCCTGACCTCTTGAATGCCATTCAAGCGCTCTCCCAGCTGAGCTATATCCCCGCATGCGGTTTATTGTATCATAGATTGTCCAAAGAAGCAAGAGTCAATCCGCATTTGTTTCCCGTCATCTATGAATGGAGATAGGGGGACTCGAACCCCTGACCTATGCGTTGCGAACGCATCGCTCT
>CAZGRM010000097.1:0-12004 GCA_964528295.1 uncultured Lachnospiraceae bacterium | reverse complement strand
AGCTGATCCCCTCCGGCGAGACCTCTTCCTACCGCTCCAACCCCCTGGGCCTGGCAGAGTTTACCCTGTCCAGAAAGGATCCCGCCTATGTGGGCCGGGCAAAGGAGGTCCAGAAGGCGGAGAAGGCCCGTGAGGCAGGGGAGTGTATGGGAGAGGTGCTCCCCGAGCTTCGGGAAGCCATGCACACCGTAAAAGCCGCCCAGGAGTTCGCCTCGGTCTGCGGCAAAAATACGGGAGTCGGCAGCACCATCTTCGCCGTAAAGCCCGGCGACGGCTCCGCCCGTGAGCAGGCCGCCTCCTGCCAGAAGGTACTGGGAGGCTGGGCCAACATCGCCAACGGCTACGCCACCAAGCGCTACCGCTCCAACCTGATCAACTGGGGAATGCTTCCCTTCCTGATCCCGGAAGGAGACCTGCCCTTCGCCAACGGCGATTACCTCTTCATCCCGGGCATCCGCAAAGCCGTAGAGCAGGGTCAGACCGCGATCCCCGCCTACGTAGTAAAGGAGGGAGGCTTAAAGCCCTTCACCCTCACCCTGGGCGAGATGACCCCCGACGAGCGCCAGATCATTCTGGACGGCTGCCTCATCAACTACAACCGGGTAAAATAGTCTTGATTGGACCGCTGCCGCACAGCGGTCCTTTTTAAATATTCCAAAATAATAAATAATTTAAATTATCAGAAATATTATAATAATTAGCAAAATTCATCACAAACAAAAACTTATAAGAAATAATAAAAAATAACTTCAAAAAAACTTAAAAATAGTATTGACAAATAACGAAAACTCTGGTATGATACAACCATCAACAAAAATAATTGTTGTTCCTATAGATAACACTATAGACAATAAGAGTTGAAAGAGAGGAGGTCGATTCCAGTGGACGTAGTCTCACATTTTTACCACACAGCATGTGGCCGGATCAATGTTTCCTGTAGAAAAGACCTCTATCAGAACTGATTCAGAATGATCGTAAAAAAACGATAATTGGAGAGAAAGAGAATCGACTGGTAGAGCACATTTATCCGGAAAAAGTGGACGAAAAAGTTCACAGACTTATTCCAGAGGCCAAAGAAAATATTCGGTATATGTGTAAAACAAAAGCGTTTATATATGTGCTGAAAGAAAAACAAATTCAGACAAAAGAAAATACAGAAAAGATAAGCTGGGGACAGAAGCAGAAAAGATTACCAGCAAGGTAAAGCTTCCGAGGGTCCGATGCAGATTACGATTATGTATCTGATTAATAAAATAATCTGGTACAAATTCGGAAAAGGGTTGGATATAAGATCTGATTCGAGTCAAGATCCGATAGTAGAGATGCATTTGATGCGAGACAGCAAAGTATCAGGTTTAATAAAATTACATCCGATACATCTTTAAGCAGGACATTCAAAGGTAGACCGATACCGGAGAAAAGAGATTTCCAGCACCTGAAAAAAATCAGGGAACTGTACCGAAAAAACTGTTTGAAAAAGATTCAGAGAAAAAAGAATGGATCGAAAAAGAGCCGGGATAAGAAGAAGCCACATGGTTTATAAAAGAAAAGTACGTGTAAAGAAACGACTTTATCCTTTATAAATGAACCGAGCAGGAAAAGAACTCTCCAATATATAAAAATAGATTGCAAAAATCAAAAGAAAACAATTAAATAACAATAAAGATCAGGGGATACCGCAAAAAGTATCCCCTGTTTTTGCGCCCTGAGGGGAATTACTGGAAAAAGCCAGAAAACACGACAAAAACATGATTTTTCTGACAGGATACTTTTGACAAGGAAATACAGGTATGGTACACTAAATCCAAATGATCATAACACAAGGCACTGCAAAAGGACGTGACGTGGGAGAATGATTGAAAGAACTATTGCGTCCTGGAAGAATTAATGACGGGGTGAAGACATTGGATAAATACGAATACAACCTCAAATTAGAGGAAATCGATAAGCTGGTCGATCAGGGCGACTATGAGGAAGCGGCGAATCTGGCGGACACCATCGAGTGGAAGCGGGTGAGGAATGTCAGGACACTGTGCCTGATCAGTGAGATATACGAGGCGGCAGGACGCCTGGAGGACAGCAAACGGCTGCTGGAGCGGGCGTACCGGAAATCACCGGTGGGAAAGAACGTACTCTACCGCCTGGTGGAAGTCACCACGGCCCTGAAACAGTATGATGAAGCCATAGAATATTTTACCGAATATATTCAGGCGGCGCCCCACGACAACAACCGCTACATCCTGAAGTATAAAATTTACCGAGGCAGAGGCAGCTCCCTGGAGGAGCAGATCAATATTCTGGAGGAATATCTGGGCCAGGAATACACGGAGCGCTGGGCCTACGAGCTGGCCAGGCTGTACCGGGAGGCGGGACAGATGCAGAAGTGCATGGCGGCCTGCGACGACCTGGTGCTGTGGTTCCACAGCGGAAAATACGTACAGAAGGCGCTGGAGCTGAAGAAAAAATATGCGGTGCTGACACCGAAGCAGCAGCAGATCTATGAGGAGTGTATCCATCAGGCCGCCGAGGCCTATCCGGAGGAGCAGGAAGAGCAGCCGGAGAGCGTGGTTGTAAATATAGAGAGCACGGACGGGGAAGTGATTGCGGAAAAGATCATGGCCGAGACAGAGAAGGAGATCGCGGAGGAGGTATCCGCCCGGAAGGCGGAGCTGGAAAAGCGGCAGGGAAGAGAGGCCGTTTTGGAGGAGCCCGCGCTGGCCAGCACCAGAAAAGCGGTATCTCCGGAGCAGCTGGCTCTTGCCGCCGGGGACCAGAGCGGTGCCGGGGAGGCTTTTGAGCCGGCCGGGGCCGGGCAGGAGGCGGCAGCTTCCAAAGCTGTGAAAACAGAAGAGCAGGGGGCGAATGTCCGTCCTTCTGTGAAGGATCAGAGGCCGGCGGCTCCCGGGCCTGTGGAAGAAAAAGAGGAGGCGGCTGCCCGCGCCGCCGGGACAGGCGGAGGAGAAATTTCTCTCCAGGCGGACGCGGATGGAGTGGCGGCTGTGACCTCACGTTCCATCGGAAGGGATGTAAAGGAAATCGCCGCACGGACAGCGGCGGCGGATCAGAAGAAAACATCGGAGGCGCCTGCTTTTGATCAGGAAAAAATACAGGTAGAGCTGGCCCGGAGTATGAGGGAAATCATTTCCGGTGTGGTAAAACGGCCGGAGATTCCCGAGGAAGACCTTCCGGCCTCGGTGGAGGGCAGAATTCAGCCCGCCCGGAGGGTGGAGATCCCCACCGCGCCGGAGCAGACGGTGGGCCGGCTGTCCATCGATGATATCCTTCTTTCCATGGGAGAGAGAGGAAAGGAGATCGCCGCAAAGGCCGCGATGGCCGGGCAGACAGCTGAGAATCCTGACGAAAACTGGGAGGAGGCTCAGGGACCGGAGACCTCCGAAGAGTTGGCGGAGCCCTCTTCGGAGCAGGAATGGAGCGGCGAGGAGGAGAGCGGTCAGGGATGGGATACCCCAAAGGCAAGGGACTCCCGCGGTAATTCGGGAACCGCGCCTGCCATGACCATCACCGAGGCGGCAGCGGAGGAGCTGACGGAGGCCCAAAAGGAAGCTCTCCAGTACACCAGCAATCCGGAAAAGCTGCTGCGCAACAAGAGCTCCCTTCCCACCTATGAGGAGGAAAGGGAAGATCTGGGTAAGACGCGCCGTGCGGTCAGCAAGGAGGAGCTGATGGAGGCGGCCAGGCGAGAGCTGATGGCGGAAAAGACTATCCGTCTGCCGGCGGAGGAGCTGGCGAGAAGACGTTCCATCAAAGTCCAGTCCGCAGGAGCGCCCGACGGATATGACGCCGCCGGTGACGAGAGGTCTTACGGTGAGACAGACGGCGGCTATGAAGGCTATGACGGCGGTGAGGGCGCTGAGACTGGCTATGAGGCGGCCGGTGAGGAATATGATGGCCGCGGAGAGGCCGATGCTGAGAGCGGGATCGGTTACGGCGAAGCGGATGAGGGATATGAGGACAGCTATGGCGTAGCGGACGACGGCTATGATGAGGAGGATTCCGGGAGCGGTTACCAGGACGAATATGAGGAAAACTATGATTCCCAGAGCGGTGATTACGGGGAGGATGGCTTTTACGAGGAAGAGTATGAGGGTGAGGACTACGGGGAGGAACCCTATGAGGAGGACTACGAGGGGGGAGATTATCTGAAGCTTCCCGACCATCTGGCAGGGCTCTTCAGCGGCTTCACAGAGATTCCGGAGCTGGAGGATCAGATCGCCAACGCGATTATCCAGGCGGAGTCCAAGGGCAGTGACCGGACTTCCAAGAGCGGAAATATTCTCATCTTCGGCGCTCACGGCTCCGGAAAAACCACATTGGCTATGAATCTGGCGAAGGCCATCGCCCAGGACCGGGGCAGCCAGGTCATGAAAATGGCGAAAATTTACGCTTCCGATTTGAATAAAAAGGATATTGCGGCCACTGTGGCCAAAATTGCTGGCGGCACCCTGATCATCGAGGAGGCCGGAGACCTGGAGGACGGCACGGTGGAGCAGCTCACCACAGCCATGGAGTTCCGCACCGATGGCCTGATCGTAATTTTGGAGGATGAGCAAAAGTACATCCATGAGCTTCTGATGCGTCATCCCAGATTTACGATGAAATTCACGGCCCAAATCTACATTCCGGTTTACACCGTGGAGGAGCTGACTAACTTCGGACAGATTTATGCCGGCGCCCAGGACTATGTGATCGGGGAGGAGGGGCTGGACGCGTTGTATAATAAAATCTCCGATACCGTAGAGGGCGGCAGCGAAGTGACCATCAGTGACGTGATCGAGATGGTATCAAAGGCGATCCAGAGGTCCAACCGTTTTTTTAGCAAAATGAAAATGGGGAAGAAGCGGTTCGACGAGAATGATTATATCATTCTGTTCGCGAAAGATTTTAAATAAAGAGGAAATGGACGCTGTAAATCCGAGGCGTCCATTTTTCTTGCCATTTGCGGGGCCTTTTGATTCTGTCAAAAAACACAGGGGAAATTTTCGTTTATTTTTGCACTTTTGAGAAATATATGTTATACTTGACCTATAAAAAAGAAAATTTCTGAAAAAATAATTCGGATGGGAGGGGTCGCATATGGCGAAAAAGATAATTATAACGATAGGGAGACAGTTTGGCAGCGGCGGACATGAGATTGGGGAGAAGCTGGCAAAGAAGCTGGGGATTAAATTCTATGATAAGGAATTGATTAAGATTATCGCGAAGCAGAGCGGTCTGTGCGAGAAGGTGCTGGAGAGCTACGATGAGAAACCCACCAACAGTCTTTTGTATTCCATTGTGATGGATATTTATCCCTCCGTGATGTACTCCGGCCCCACGATTGACCAGCAGATCTATCAGGCAAATTATGACACCATTCGGAGCCTGGCGGAGGAAGGGTCCTGCGTCATCGTCGGCCGGTGCGCGGATTACATTCTCCGGGACCGCCCGGAGCTGATCAGCGTATTTGTCCATGCGAACAATGATTTCCGGGCAGCCCGCATAGCTGAGGAGTATAAGCTGCCGGACGCGAAGGTGCGGGATATGCTGGTGAAGACAGACAAGAAGCGGGCCAGCTATTACAACTTCCAGTCGGAAAAGCAGTGGGGCGCGGCCGCCAGCTACAATATCTGCATTGAGAGCAGCGCGCTGGGCATCGACAATTCCGTGAAGCTGCTGGAGGATTACATTCGCCTCCGCCAGGGATGACGGCTTGTGAAGATAAGAGAATGAACCGGACCGGGAGCGGCTTCTGGAAAATGCGGGAAATAAAGAAAAGCCTGTGACGCCGCTTTTGGGGATGCGGTGTGAGCAGGCAGGGAGTGGAAGCTCTGACGCATGATGGCGCCAGGGCTTTCGAATTGTCAGTCGCTCTAATCTGAGCGGGCCGTAAAAGTGATTTGCTCAAAAGAATTACCCTTGACACCGCTTCCGCGGGGGGATATCCTTGGAGAAGAAGGGAAAGACACAAGGAGGACCCGGCAGCGGCGCTTGCGGGGCGAAGCATAAATGGAGAAAAAAGGAGAACAGCTATGAGAGCATATGAGAGACTGTTAAATTACGTAAAAGTATATACCACCAGCGTGGAGGACCAGGAAATGATCCCCTCCACTCCCCGGGAATTTGACCTGGCCAATCAGCTGGTGGAGGAATTAAAGGCCATCGGAGTGGAGGACGCCAGAGTGGATGAGCACTGCTACGTCTACGGCGCCATCCCGGCCACCCCCGGCTATGAGAATTGCGTAAGCATCGGCTTTATCGCCCACATGGATACCGCCCCGGACTACTCCGGCGAAAATGTAAATCCCCAGATCATCGAAAACTATGACGGCGGCGACGTGGCGCTGGGCACCAGCGGCCGGACGCTGACCGTAAAGCAATTTCCCCACCTGGCCTCTCTGAAGGGCCGTACCCTGATCACCACCGACGGTACCACCCTGCTGGGAGCCGACGACAAGGCCGGCGTGGCGGAGATCATGACTGCGGTGGAAGAGCTGTTGAAGAGCGGCAGACCCCACGGAAAAATCTGCGTCGGTTTCACACCGGATGAGGAGGTGGGCCGGGGAGCGGATCTCTTTGATGTGAAAGGCTTCGGAGCGGATTACGCCTACACCCTGGACGGCGGGATCGAGACCGAGATTGTCTATGAAAACTTTAACGCCTGCGGCGTCTCCTTCACTGTGAACGGAGTCAACATCCATCCGGGCGACGCCAAGAATAAAATGGTGAACGCCGCCCTGGTGGCCATGGAAATCAACCAGCTGCTCCCCAATCTGGAGACCCCCGCCCACACAGAGATGTACGAGGGCTTCTACCATCTGTGTGAGATGTCCGGCAACGTGGAGAAGGCAGAGCTCTCCTACATCGTCAGAGATCACGACAGCGCAAGCTACGAGAGCCGGAAAAAGACCCTCCGCCACATCGAAAAGCTCCTGAATGAAAAATACGGCGAGGGAACGGTGAAGCTGACCATCACAGAGCAGTACCGGAACATGGAGGAGATGGTAAAGCCCTGCATCCACCTGATCGACAACGCCAAGGCCGTCATGAACAGCCTGGGCCTCACACCGGATGTCTCCCCCGTCCGGGGCGGCACCGACGGCGCCAGACTGAGCTTCATGGGCCTCCCCTGCCCCAACCTTGGCACCGGCGGCCACGCCTTCCACGGCCCCTACGAGCATATTACTGTGGAGGGAATGGATCTGGCGGTGGAGATTGTGCTGGGGATTATTGATATTTATAGTGCGAGGAATAATCCTTTCAGGGTGTGAAAAGAGTTGTGCTACTGAGAGATGTATGATAAATTTTGAAGAAAATAGATATAAAATGCCTGGGTGGAAGGAGTTTTATTATGGACATAAAATCAGTTCTAAAAAATATGAAAAAGAACGGAATTCGCCATACGTGGAGGTCTTATCAAAAGAGAAAAGCAAAAAGGCTTGCAGAGGAAGCAGAGAGATTGAGAGAGGCCCAGTTAGAAAAAGAATTGTTTGACGATATGGATTGGAATGAGCCTCAAAAGCAGGAGATAGTATTTCCTGTGATGGTCGAAGCGTTGAAGGAGTTTTCAAATCAGGAAAAGGCAATGGGGCTGCTTGTTAGAGTATTTGACGCAATTTCGGATCAGGATAGAGCAGTTGAACTTATTGAAAAATTCGGGATACCTTTTTCAGCGCATACGATTAAGGAATATTTTGTAAAAAAACTGCTGCCACAGATTTATAATGATTTGAGTCAAAGGCCAGTAGAACATAAAGTAGTAATTATGGAAAATGGAGCACCTCTTTCTACGAGCCAGACATACATGTATCGATATTTGTTGAAGCATACAGATTATGAAGTTGAGGTTCATTTATTGAAAATTCGGCAAGTACCTGATCTGATTTATTATATGAACGCAAAGCGTTATATAGAGGCAGCGGCCACGGCAAAGGCAATTTTTAATTGCACGGCCAACATTCTTATGGGACATTTAAAACTGCGTCCAGAGACTACATATATACAATTGTGGCACGGTTGTGGTGCTTTTAAAAAGTGTGGTTTAAGTACGATAGATTACAGTTTTGGGAAATCTAAAAAATCGCATAAGGAATATCCGCAGAATACAAATTACTCATACGTGACAATTGCCAGTCCAGAAGTATCATGGGTGTTTGAGGAAATGATGGGAATTGATAAGAATGCGGGGATCATTGTACCTACCGGAATTAGCCGAACAGATTCTTTCTTTTCTTCTGCGTTTATTAGTAAAAGCTATGAGAAACTATATAAAAAAATACCATGCGCAAAGGAGAAAAAAGTTATTTTGTATGCGCCGACATTTCGAGGTAATGTAGCTACTTGTACGTCTCCTGATGTATTGGATGTAAAAAAATTTGCGGAGGCGTTGGGGGATGAGTATATTTTGATTTTTAAGCATCATCAATCTGTGAGGGTTGTACCTTCTATACCGGAAGAATATGAAGGGTCCTTTGCTTATGATATGACCAGGGGAAAGGGAATGGATATTAATGAATTAATGACGGTGGCGGATATCTTAATTTCCGATTACTCCTCAGTAGTATTTGAATACTCTTTGTTTGAGCGTCCAATGCTTTTCTTCACCTATGACATTGATGAGTATGTGGATCAGCGGGGGCTTTACTATGACTTCAATGAGATTACCCCGGGACCAATGTTTGACAATAATGACGATATGATTGATTACATCCTTCATATTGATGAGCGGTTCAATAAAGAAGAGGTGACACAATTTAAAGAAAAGTTTATGTGCTGCTGTGACGGGCATTCGACGGAACGAATTGTAAAATTAATCGAGAAAAAGCAGTAACGATCTGTTTTAAAGGATTAAGTATCAAATGGCTGAAAGCAGCAGGCGTTGCTTTCAGCCATTTTTCTATAGTATTATACTATTTCGAAAATTGTTTCAAATCTTTTTTGATTTGTGTGGTGGATATCTCAGGCGTGCGGGGGAGATATACTACGTCGCAGTAAGGCTTTAGGAAATCAAACTTTCCCGCCCAGTCGTCACCGATGACAAATGTATCCACTCTGAATTCTTTCACATCAGAAAGCTTTTGCTCCCAGGAGGTTTCCGGAATTACAAGGTCCACGTAGCGGATTGATTCCACGAGGTTTTTTCTCTCTTCATAAGAAAAGTAGCACTTTTTCTGTTTTTCGTTCCAGTTAAACTCATCTGTCGATATGGCTACGATCAGATAATCGCCCAATTCCTTCGCTCTTCGCAGTAAATTTACATGTCCGTAATGCAGCAGATCAAATGTCCCGTAAGTAATTACTTTTTTCATATGATTTTTCCTCTTATCTTTCTCGGTTGTTCTCGTACTCCCGCATAATTGAATAAATACGTTGGCAGTTATTGTGATCTGAAAAAGCAAAGAAATCATCGGCTCGATTTCGGTAAAGCTCCGGCATTTTACAGTCGTTTTTCATGTATTCACATAGAACATGAATGAGCTCTTCGTTGGTGTGGCATATTTCACCAAATCCCATTGTGTCGTAAAAGAAAGTGCCATTCTCATAATGCTGCGGGATATTGTTGTGGTGTAAATAAACCACAGGCTTACGCATATAGGCGAAATCAAACTGTACGCCGGAGAAATCGGTGACCATCAGTGCGGATTCGCAGAAAATCTTTTCGTAGCTCATGTCGCTGGTGGCCGGAATGATTTTCACGAATTTATTTTGTGTAAAGTCCTCATACTGCGGACTTACAATCGGATGAAGGACATAATGGATTCGGTATCCATACTGTTCAGCCGCTTTCAGGAGCCGAGGGTCATTAATCAAGCTGTTGTATACTTGAAAGTAACTGGTTTCTTTAAAATGCGGATTATAGTCCCGGGCGACCCCTTCGTTTTTGGTGACCGGCAGGGCGGAATTCATGCGCCACGTAGGCGAAATCAAAATGATTTTCTCGTGCCGGTCCTCTAAGCCATCGTATCGGGGCACACCGGTCAGCTTTAACGCGTCATAGCCTACATAGTCATAGACCGGTTTGGATAAATTCTCGATCTCGTATTTTGAGGCGCAAAAGTATAGCTTTGTGTTATCTCTCAGCCGCTGCTGGGCCAACGCAATTTTCTGAATGGATAATCCGTGCTGCACGCAGGCCACATCAAAATGGACATCCCCCCGGATCACAAGAGAGCGGTCAAAATTATAGTCGTTAAATGCAAATACGGTGGAGTTCGAAGCGATTACCATATTGGCATTCAGGAAAATGAGACGATGCTTCAGGCTGCCCCTCACGAGAGGCCGGTAGCCTTCCCGGCGCAGCCGTTGGTAGTCGGGAGCGTCTTTGTCTAGTAAATAATATTTTTGAATATCGTCATTTTGCTTTACCGCATATTTGTAGAGATATTCAGAGGAATCGCCCCCCTTGTAAATTTTGTCAAAGAAAAGCCATATCTTTTTCTTAGAAAAATAAGGGCGAAGAATAAAGTTCAACATTTTCAGAGGAAGCTGTTGGCGGTAGGCGCCCTCTTTTGTTTTGAATATTTGCTGCCACAGCCGCAGCTCCTTGTACAGCGTGAGCCATTTGCGGGCCCGAATAATATGAATCTTGTCCTGCTTCCAGTAAGAAAAATAATCTCCAAATTTCCAGTAGGCGTAGGTGAAGGTTTTGGCGTATCGGCTTGTATGAGAAGGAAAAGCCATCTGCATCGGATAGCTCCGGCCTTTTACACAAAACACGAAGGAAAGAATATGCTTTGTGGTGGGAGGCGGCACCGGTACAGATACATGAAAGGTTTTCATTCTCGCATAGGTGACGCCAAAACATTTCGTGAGTGAAAAACGCTGATTATAGATCAGAGGATATCGCTCCTTATCCATGCAGGCGTAAATCGTACAGCCATCCAGAGAGAAAAAGTCGTACATTGCTCCGTCAATTTCAAGACAGCCATTGCGAAAGTCAATTAAATTAATTCGCACAGGCAGGTTTTCCAGGGTGCAAAAAACTTCGCCCTCACAGTCCAGATGAAAGGTATCTTCTTCGAGGATCAGGGACGGATAGTAGGAAAAATTTCTGTGTTTCAGACGAAGCTCCAAAAGCTTTGTTGTCCGGGTGGATTTTGTGGGCTTCGCAATATTGTTCAGTATTGTCTGAATATCCACGTATTGAAGGACGTCCGAAAAAAGGTCTCGGTAGGCAGGGACATCCTCCGGAGGGATTACCCGTTTGTTGCGGTTATTTACGTTGGAATACAAACGGCAGTGAAGCATGTACAGGGCTAGCAGCTGGAGCGGCAGTTCAATTTTCCCGTGTTTTCTTTGCTCTTCTTCCATCAGAGGCAGGAGAAAGTTTTGAAAGGGACTGTAATACCAGGTGTGGTCAAAGCATCTTAAATCATAGGGGTAATCACATTCACGGGGGTAGCCGTAGGTCAATGTGCAACTGGCCAGATAGGAAAAATCAGAGGAAAGCTGTAAAAGGGCCAGAAGGATCCGCTTTTCTTCCTCTACAGTGCCCAGATACCGCGTCAGCAGAGGGAGCAGCCGATCTGTTTTTATCATAATGCCAGCAATCTCTGTGGGAAAGATGGTCACATCTTCTGTGAGCGGAGCCGAAAAATCTTCCTCCGAGGAAATAAAAAAGTAACCGTTTTTTTGGTTAATCTGTTTGCTGCTGAGGGCAGGCATCACGAGGGCGGCATCGGAAGCGGAAAGAGCCTGCTCCATAGATTCCAAAAAAGTTTCTGAAAATTCATCCCCCTGGTCAAGGATAATGGTATACGCTCCCTGGGCATTTTGCGCGGCACGCAGAGAGTTTTGATGAGGCTGTAACGGATCATTTTCATATACATTAAAAATCTGGAGTTCGTCATTGGAGATTGTTTGCTCCGGAAAGGGGATACAGTCGGAGTCACGATCATGATTGGCATAAATTACGGTTATACGGTAGGAACTCATTTATATTACGTACCTTTCATTTATTTCTCACTATTTTAGCATAAGGGAACTACTTTTTCAACGCTCTGAGCCT
>CAZGRM010000096.1:0-12336 GCA_964528295.1 uncultured Lachnospiraceae bacterium | reverse complement strand
CAGCTTGATTTTGTCCGGATCCATCTCATTGAAACCGGTGTAGAGGTTCAGCACCGTGCCGAAAATCGCCACCGACATGCCGGCCACGATGATGGATTTCATGTTGGCCCCCAGCCATACGATCAGGAGGGGAGCCAGGGCCGACTTTGGCAGGCTGTTCAGCACCACCAGGTAGGGCTCCAGGATCTCGGAAAGCTCCGTATTGTACCACAGCAGCACCGCCACACCGATGCCTGAGATCACCACCAGAGCGAAGCTGGCCAGTGTCTCCAGCAGGGTAATGCCCATGTGGCGAAAAATGCTTCGATCCGCCCACATGGCGCCGAAGGTTCTCAGTACCCGGGAAGGGCTGCTGAAGATAAAGCCGTCGATCCAGGAAAGCTGGACCGCCGTCTCCCACAGCAGCAGAAATACTACAAATATCAAAATCTGGATCGCCGTGATCCGGTGCTGCCTGCGCTGCAGGGCTCTTAAATAATTTTTCTGGGAAGCAGAAATGATTCCTCTTTTATCCATGCTGATTCAGCTCCTTCCAGATCAAATTGAAATAGTCCTTGAATTCCGGTTCGTTTCTCCGGGCGAAGGGCGTCTGCCCCTTGCGGGCAAAATCCATCTCCACGATGGACCGGATCCTGGCCGGCCGTTTGGTCAGAACGATGACCCTGTCCGCCATGCTCACCGCCTCCGACAAATCATGGGTCACCAAAAGAGCCGTCTTCTTTTCCTTTTTGAGGATAGAAAATACGTCGTCACAGACCGAAAGCCGGGTCTGGAAATCCAATGCGGAAAAGGGTTCATCCAGCAGCAAAAGCTCCGGGTCCAGGGCCAGTGTCCGGATCAGGGCCGCCCGCTGGCGCATACCTCCCGAAAGCTCCGAGGGCATGGAATTTCGAAACCGGTACAGCCCGTAGTCCATCAGCATTTTATCCACCCGGGCCCTCGACTCGTCATTCAGCTTGCGCTGGATCTCCAGCCCCAGAATCACATTCCGGTAGATGGTCCGCCACTCAAAGAGATGGTCCTTTTGCAGCATATATCCGATATTTTCCCGGAATGAGCTTCCCTCTTTTCCGTCTAACAAAATAGAGCCGCTCTCAGGCAGGAGCAGCCCAGAAATCAAAGAGAGCAGCGTGGATTTTCCACAGCCGCTCGGCCCTACAACAGCGATAAATTCTCCTCGTTGTACCTGAAAGGATAGATCTGAAAGAGCGTAGGTCTCACCGCCTCTGCTGTGATACGCGTAGCTCACATTGTTCAACTCCAGTAAAGGCTTCACATTACGCACCCCCTGCCAATAAATAAAGAAAGCCTATGTCATGCGCCTTCCTTTGTTTATCATATGTGGCAGGGGGAAAAATGTGTTACGTCTCTACTTCAGCTCCTGATAAGCCTCCACCTGGATCTGCTCGAAGGTGCTCATCCGGTGATAGATGGCGGCGCCCATCTCAATGAGGGGGAAGGCGGCCACGGCGCCGCTGCCCTCACCCAGGCACATCCCCGCGTCCAGAGCCGGCGAAAGACGGAGCTCCTCCAGAATCCTTCTGGCGGCGTTTTCCTTCGAGACGTGGGTGGCCAGCATGTAGCCCTGGGCCTCGGGGCAGAGACGGGCCGCCAGCAGAGCGGCCACAGAGGAGATGAAGCCGTCGATCAGCACCGGCACGTGGTAGTAGGCGCCGCCGAGAAACATTCCGGCGATGCCCGCCAGATCAAAGCCTCCCACGCAGGAAAGAATCTCCAGAGGCTCCGCCTCATACAGGCTCCACCGCTCGATGGCCTCCTTTATGACCTGAATCTTCCGCTCCAGTCCCGCTGTGGTAAGCCCGGCTCCCCGCCCTGTCATTTCCACAGCCGGAACCTTCAGCAGGGCGGCGGCCACGGCGCTGGAGGTGGTGGTATTTCCAATCCCCATCTCCCCGGTAGCGATGAGATGATAGCCCTTCTCCTTCAATTCTCCCACAAGACGGATGCCCACCTCCAGGGCGGCTGTGGCCTCCTCCCTGGTCATGGCTTTTTCCCGGGCAAAATTCTTTGTGCCGTAGGCAATTTTCCGCCGCTCCACCCGGGGCGTGTCCACCACCATCCCGATATCGATGGGGTGAATGTCCGCGCCGGCCATGCGGCACATGATGGCGGCACAGGATTTCTCATCCAGGAAGTTTTCCGCCACGATGGCAGTCACCTCCTGCCCCGTCTGGGTCACTCCCTCCACCACCACTCCGTTATCGGCGCACATGGGCACCAAAATCTTCCGGTCAGTAACGATCTGGCTGCTGTGCTGCGCTCCGGCGATCCGGGCCACGGCCTCCTCCATCCAGCCCAGGCTGTGAAGGGGCTTCGCGATGCTGTCCCAGCGGCGAAGGCAGATCCGCACCGCCTCCTCGTCCCGGGGCTCCACATGACTCAGGACATGCTCCAGTGTTACTTCTGTCGGGTTCATTTTTGTCTCCATTTTCTGTTTCTCCTTGCTTCAATATGTTATGCCCTGTCCTCTTTGTCCCAGGACAGGTTTTTCTCCGCCCAGTCCGCCGCCTTCTCTATAAAACGCCGCGGGAATTCGGGGTTGGACCAGTAATAAAGGTGGGGATAGCCGCAGGCGCTGTTCTCCGTCCCCCGGACGCAATCCCAGGTCCGGCCTGTCACCGGCTTTTCCGCATGATAGTCGCTGCCGGGGCTGGTACTGTCAAAGTAGTGAAATTCATGGCCCCGGATGGTTTCCCCTCGGGGCAGAAGCTGCTCTTCCTCCGTTTGAAGGGTGATGTAGCCGAAGCGCCCCAGCTTCTTGGTCCGGTAGGCTTCCCCCGGCACCACCCCCGCCATGGGATAGAAAATATCATTCATATCCTGCATTCTCTCGTGAAGATACATGAAGCCGCCGCACTCCGCCAGATAGGGCATTCCCCCCTCAATGGCACAGCGGACGCTTTCCAGCATCTCCTTATTTTCGCTGAGCGCCCTGGCATACAGCTCCGGGTAGCCTCCGCCCAGCAGAAGGCCCGAAACCTCCTGCGGAAGAGCCCTGTCATGGAGGGGAGAAAAGTACGCAAGCTCCGCTCCCAGAAGCTCCAGAAGCTCCAGATTATCCTGATAATAAAAGCAGAATGCCTCATCCCTGGCGACGGCGATCCGAAGGGGCCTGCCACAGGCTGTCACGCCCAAGGCTCCACCGCTTTCACTATCCAGATCCGCTGCCCCGGACGCGATGCTTTCTGTCTGGTCCGGGCCGCCGCCCTTTCCTGCGGCCCGGCTCACGCTCTCCGGCAACGCCAGCTCCCGCTCCTCATAATCCGGCGCCTGCTCCGCCAGTGCGATCAATCCGTCAAAATCGACGCTCTTCTCCAGCTCCCCGGCCAGAGCGCTGATCCTGCTTTGCAGATCGGATATCTCCCCGGGAGTCACCAGGCCCAGATGCCGGCTCTCCACCCGGCAGGCCTCCAGCTCCGGCGCGTATCCCAGGTATTTCAGCCCCGTCTCCGCCTCGATCCGCTCCTTCAAAAGCAGGGCGGTCATCTTCGTCACCCGGTTCAGGATCACCCCCCGGATCACTCTTCCCTGCTCCTCCTGGTAATCCACAAAGCCCTTTAGAAAGGGAACCACCGAAAGACTCATCCCCTTTGCGTTCACCACCAGCACCACCGGGGTCTCCGTCACCCGGGCCAGGTCGTAGGAGGAGGCCTCCTTCGTGACGCCTCCCAGGCCGTCATAAAAGCCCATCACGCCCTCCATCACGGAGATTCCCGCCCTCCGGGCGCTCCGGGCAAAGAGATACCGGGTGGTATCCCGCCCGGAGAAAAAGGTGTCCAGATTCCGGGAAGGGGTGCCCAGCACTCTGGTATGAAACATCGGATCAATATAATCCGGACCACACTTAAAGGAAGCCGGAGCCTTTCCCCTGTCCTTCAACGCCTGCAAAATCCCGCAGGTAAGCATGGTTTTTCCGCTGCCGCTCGAAGGAGCGGCCAGCATGATTCTCGGCAAATGAAGCATTTTCCTTTCCTCCATTCGAAGCCTCTGTCTGTGGCCGCCCCAGAGCGTGTTTGAATCCTCCTCACGCCAATCCCGCGGCCTGCCCGGGCCCGGATCCCATTTCCGGCCGGCCCCGGCACATCTCCTCAAATGGTAGCACATTTTTTCGTCCTTCACAACACCTTTTCCCGGCAGGAAAGCGGAATCTCCTAAAACTCGTTACTGTTTACACTCCAGCCAGTATACAGCCACCGGGGCGGGTAGGGGACTTTCCAAAACAATAGAAGGGCGCTATTAGGCGCAGGTGAGATCCACTGCTTACGGAGACTTAGCCGCGAAGGCTCTCCTGAGCTGCTTAGTCGCAGTTAGCAGTTAGCTCACCGGAGCCGTTGCCCGGTTTTGGAAAGTTTTCTACCCGACACGATGGCGTCCGAATGAACAGTAACTAAAACTCTTTCCTCTTCATAATTTTTATTGAAATCAGCACGGAAAGGAGTAAAAGGATCCCCATCGCCAGACCGCTCACCGCCAGAATCGACAGGGCGCCGGAGGTTTCCAGCCGCCGCAGCGCTCCGTCCAGGTCAATGTGGAGGGCCCGCAATCCCTTCAATACCAGTATCACCGCCACCATCCCCGCGCCCACCACCAAAAACAGGGCGGTTCTGCTCCTCTCTCCTCCGAATTTCAACTGAATAGGTATCATCACCGCCTGGATCAGCAGCGACATAAAGCAGGCGGTAAAGATGAGCACCAGCAGCTCCCTCCGGTCGGTGTCCATAGACCGGACACGGGCCGCCAGAAGGACCGCGGCGCCTGTCACGCTGGCCGGAACCAGGGTGAGAAGCAGCCCGAACACGTACTTTTCTCTCACATACCCGCTCCTGCTGATGGGCAGGGCAAAGAGGCAGGTGGCGCCGTTCTCATATTCGTCATAGCTGATGCTGCTCAGCGTGAACATGGAAAAGATAACGGTGGCGTACATTACCACGAAGGAATCATCCGTCAGCCCAAGAGCCAGAAACACAAGGATGAGCAGCACCGCCATTCCAAAAAACTTCATCTGATTTTTCAGCAGCATAAAATCCTTAATCAACAATCCCTTCATGATCTTCCCTCCGAATCATCATAGTAATCACCTCATCGACGCTCCCCTTCTCCACCGCGATCCCCGGATAATTTTCCAGGTAAAACTCCTTCGCGTCCGTCAGGCAGCTGTAGCCGTACTCCTCTTTTTTCACCCGCAGCAGGTGGGAGCGGTCAAGTCCCCGATACTGCTCCTCCGTTATTTTCAGCACTCCGTAGTCGGACAACAGCCGGTCCGTATCCTCATGGAGAATGATTTTCCCCCCGTCGATCATGTAAATATCGTCGCAGAATCCCTCCAGATCCGTGGAGATATGGGAGCTGATGAGGATAGAACGGCCCTCCGTCTCCATATACTCCCGCAGGAGATCCAAAAGCTCCTCCCTGGCCACCACATCAAGTCCCGCCGTCGGTTCATCCAGAATCAAGAGCTCCGCTCCGTATGAAATGGCGGCCAGCACCTGGAGCTTCCGCTTCATCCCGGTGGAAAACTCTTTGATTTTTTTGTCTGTCGGAATCTCAAAATGGCGGCAGCGCTCCAGAAACCTCTCCCGGTCAAAGTGCCGATAGAGACTGGTCAGCATCGGGAGCAAATCCTTCACCGTCAGATAGCCGCTGAACCCGGAATCGGAGAGCACCGCTCCGATCCGCTCCCGGTCCCCGGGCGTCAGCTCTCTGCAATCCTTTCCAAATACCTCCGCCCTTCCTCCGTCCGCATGAACCAGCCCCAGTATCACCTTGAAGGTGGTGCTTTTCCCGGCCCCGTTTTTTCCGATCAGGCCGGTCACACAGCCCTCCTCCACTTGAAGGCTGCAATCCAGGCAAAATTTTCCATAATTTTTTTGAACGTTCTCCAGCTTCAACATCTGTCTCAATCCTCCAGTACAATGTGAAACAACTCCTCCATTTCCCGGTCGGTCATCCCGCAGCTTCTGCCCTTGCGGATGGCCGCCTCCAGGTCTGATTCCACTTCTTTTCGCTTTTCCTCCAGCATCCGCTCCTGATTCGCGCAGGTGACAAAGCTTCCCTTGCCGTGAACGGTAAGGATAAATCCCTCCGCCTCCAGAGCGTCATAGGCCTTTTTCACCGTGAGGGCGCTGATCCTCAGCTCCTTGGCCAGGGTGCGGACGGAGGGAAGCATGGTCTCCTCCAGCAGCTCCCCGCCCATGATCTTCCCCTTCACCTGCTCCAGAATCTGCTCGTAGATGGGCTGCATGGAGGAATGGTTGATAATCAATTTCATTTGGGTTCCTCCTCTTGATGAACAGTATATAACAGCACCGAACTGTTGTCAACTGTTTTATGCTGTTTACCAAAAAAACCCCGCCTGTGCTTTTGACACACAGACAGGGATTCACGGACTGTCAGAAAGAAATGATATACACCGGATTCAGCCCGGTCATCATATGGTAGCGGCCCAGGGTCCTGGACTTGGCGGCGGAAATCTGGACAATGTCGGCGTCAGCGATGTCCCGCTCCTTCAGAAGCGCCATGACCTCGGCGATACTCTCCAGGGCGATGGTGTTGATCACGACGCGGACCCGGGGATTTTTGCCCCGGAGCGCGTCAATGATCTGGGCCATGTTTCCGGAACTGCCGCCGATAAAGGCATGGGTGGGAGCCGGGAGCTCCTCCAGGGCCCCTGGGGCCAGCCCCTCCACCGGGACCACGTTGGACAGCCTAAGCCTGCGGCTGTTTTCCCGGATCAGGCCGATCCCCTCCGGGTTCCGCTCAATGGCGTACACGGTGCCGGCGGTGCAGAGCCTTGCGCACTCCATGGACACGGAGCCAGTGCCGGCTCCCACATCGTACACTACCGAGTCCTCCTTTAGCTGAAGCTTCGCCACGGAAAGGATTCGGATCTCCTCCTTTGTCATGGGCACCTTGCCCCGGACGAAGGCATCGTCGGGAAGACCGGGGGTGATCACATGGGACGCGTCCTTGTTTTCAATCATCATGATGTGGAGCCCCTGGGTAGTACAATGGAGAAAATCCCGGGGAGCGCCAAAGGTCACAGTCTCCTCCGGGTAGGACAGGTTTGTGCCTACGGTCACACGAAGGTCCTCCAGCCCGGCCTCATGAAGCTCCCCGCAGAGCCGCTCCACATCCCCGGCCCCGCTGACCAGAAGGATGATTTTGGGGTAGCGCCGCACGTAGTTCAGTAGGTTGATTTCCTTCCCGTGGGCGCTCAGGAGCTTGGCGTCCTGCCAGGCCGTGGGGATTTTCGAGGCAAAATAGACCACTGAGGAGATGCCGCAATAGTACCGGACCTCCTCCCTTGGAAACGCCGCCCCGATTCCCCTGGCCCCGCTGTAAAATCCCACGTCCCCGGACATGAGAACGGCGGCGTTGGTGTACTGGGGATGCTCTTTCAGGTAGGCGGCGATCCTGGAGCCCACGTATTCCGGAATGAACACCTGGGAATTGGCGGCCGTCCCGTCTTGCCCCAGGCTGCTCAGCATCCCCTTCGCGCTTTCCAGAATCCGCTTTGCCCCGAACAGAATCTGGGCATTTTGGATGGCACGCGCCGCCTCATGGGTTAACGTGTCCGGCGTTCCCATGCCGATTCCGATACAGCTGATGATCCGGCGGGGAGCGCCGACCTCCGGCACCGTTTCTTTTCCATCCGACGCGGAATCCGGTATCGTTCCTTTCCCATCCGACGGGAAACGGGCTTCCTGCGTTTTCCCCTTGTCATCTGACGGGGAGCCGTCCCGGAGCTTTTTTCCTAATATTTTTTCCAGCTCCCCCAGCAGCGCTGCCCTGTCGAGCCCCGCCTCCTCCGGCCTGCGGATGACCACCATGGACACGCCCAGGGCCCGGGCGGCACGCTCCTTTTCCGGAAAGCCTCCGGTGACGCCGGTGTCCTTCGAAACCAGGAAGGCCGCCTTGGTCTGCCGCAGCATGGCCCGGTTCATCTCCTCGGAAAAGGGGCCCTGCATGGCACAGATCTGCTTTCCCGTCAGACCAAGCCCCCGGCAGGAGGCCACCACCTCCGCCGAGGGAAGAACCCGGGCGAAAAGGCGGGATTTGTCAGAAATCTCCTCTGTGAAAACCCGAAGCTCCTTGCTGCCGGTGGTCAGGAAGATGACGCCCTCCCGGGATTCCAGATACCTGGCGGCCTCCAGAGTGGAATTTACCATGACCCGATCTTTAGCTGAAAAAGCCTGGTCCGCTCCGCCGTTCCCCTGGGCGTCCCCGTTTGCGCCAACGCTCCGGGACGGCTCCGCTTCCTGCCTGCCATCCGGGCGCAGATAGCGCAGATAGGGAAGTCCCGTCTCCTCGCAGGCCCGCCGCACATTCCCGGAGACCTCCACGGCGTAGGGATGGGTGGCGTCCACCACGGCGGCGTATCCTCCCTCCCGCATCAGCTTCTCCATCTCCGGCACCCCAAGACGGCCCTGCCGGATCTCGGTGTACCTGGGATGTCCCAGCACCTCCTCACCGTACTCCGTGGCCACGCAGACGGTGTGGAAAATCTCATTTTGGTTCAGGCAGTCCGCAATACTCCGGCCCTCCGCCGTTCCCCCGAAAATCAATATGTTCTTCATATTCTATATCCTCTCGGCGTCACCATCCGGCCTCCGATTTCCTTTGTCATGGAATTTCCGATAAAGACAGTGGTAAACATATTCACCTGGGTATCCTTCAGCTCCTCCAGAGTATACAGCCTGGCCTCCTCCCCCTCTCTGCCGATGTTTTCCACCGTGCCGCAGATCCGGTCCCCGGGAAGCACCTCCAGCAAAATCTCGCAGGCCCGCCTCAGATAGTCGGGACGGCCCTTGCTGGAGGGATTGTAAATGCAGAGGGAAAAATCCGCCTCCGCCGCCAGCCGGAGTCTTTTCTCAATCTTTTCCCAGGGGGTCAGACGGTCGCTCAGGCTCACCACCGCAAAATCATGGGTCAGCGGCGCTCCCAGCACGGCGCCTCCGCTGAGCGCCGCAGTAATGCCGGGAATGACCTCCACCTGAATCTCCGGGTACCCCGCCCCGATCTCCAGCATAAGGCCGCTCATGCCGTACACTCCGGCATCCCCGCTGCACACCATCGCCACCAGCTTTCCCTTTTCCGCCTCCTGGAAGGCCATCTCGCACCGCTTGGCCTCCTGGGTCATGGGCGTGGTCAAAAACTCCTTTTCCGGGTATGTCTCCCGCAGTAAATTTACATACACCGTATATCCGATGATTGTATCGCAGTCCCCCAGCGCCCGCGCCGCCCGCATACTCATCTGCTCCGCCGCTCCGGGGCCCATTCCAATCACATAAATCTTATTTTTCAAAACACACCCTCCATTCCCGTGCCGCCAACGCGGCGGTCACGCCGTTTTCCGCATATTTCCTACAAATGAAACGCGCTCCATTTCCATGGCTCACATCCGGCTCCCTTCCCCCAGCGGGCGCCGGGGCCCGGGACAGACATTCCCCGGGGGACGCTTTTGAGGGCTGAAGCTCCTCTTCCGGCTCCGGGGGAAATTGGGAGCCGGCCGCCAGCAGCGCCGCGCGCTCACACACATTGTCCACTCCCGTGGTTTTCTTCACGAAATCCGACGGCTTGAACTCCCCCTTCACCCGGGCCAGCTCTTCCGCTGAATAAGTAAAAAAGGGGATATCATACTTTTCGCACAGGGCCAGAATCCCCTGCTCCTCCTGTTTCAAGTCGATGGAGGCGGCGGCGCAAACCGCCCTGGGGGAAATCCCCGCCCGATTCCATACCTTCTCCACAACAGACCGGATCTCCTCCTCCGGCTTGCCCCTCCGGCAGCCCACGCCCAGCACCACATTTTTCGGGATCAAGTGAAGCACAGTCCCCCGGGAATCCCGGAGGCAGCGGTCCGTCCGCGCCTTGTCCGGCAGATATTCCGATATCCAAATCAGATGATCCACCCTCTCCTCTTCTTCCACAGGACTCCCGCCGTCTTGATCCACGCCAACGGTAAGCTCCCTGCCTGCGCCAAAAACACGCTCCGAAAGCTCCCCTGACATCCGCTCCGGTTCCCCCGGCACCCCTTTTCCCGGCTCTGAAAAAAGCTCATTCCTTCCTGCCGCTTCCCGGGAAAATGCTTCCGGTACAAGCGTCAGCTCCGGCGGCACCTCTCCCTGAATCTGCCCGGTACAGAGCACGCCGACCCGCTGTCCCCTCAGGATCGCCGCCGCAATCTCCCGGGCATCCCTCATGGAACCGATGGTCAGATGATTCTTCTTCGCAAACACATCCACCGCTATCTTTCCATTCACATCGGAGGCCGTGGTGATCACCGGCACCGCTCCGATCCACTGTGCCACCTTCACCGCAAACTCATTTGCCCCTCCGATATGGCCGGACAGCAAAGAAATCACAAAATTTCCCGCCTCATCGATCACCACCACCGCTGGGTCCTGGGTTTTACTCTTCAAAAAGGGGGCGATGGTCCGCACCGCAATGCCGCAGGCACCGATAAAGATAATCCCCTCCGCCGAGTCAAAGCACTCCCGGCACCAGTCCCGCAGGGAGCCCTCCCGCCTCACCACCTCATATTCCCGGCAAAGCTCCTCCTCAATACGCTCCGAAAGCATCCGCCCCCGACTCGTAAAGCTGGCAATTCCAATTTTTCCCATCCGCCCGCTCCTCTCTTCCCCTGGCCGTACCCCCGAAGGGATCCGGTTTCCGGACTTTTCAAACACGCTCCGGACCAAAATTTCCCTCAAAGTCACTTCCCATGGGAGGACCGGGTCTCTGTCGCCTGGCGGAACTCTGTCGTAAAGGCAGGATGATACAGCTCTGACCGGTCATACCCCGTCTGGGCCACCGTATCTCCCACAATGATCAGCGCCGTCTTCGTGATGCCGAACTCCTTCGCGCACTGGGCCAGGGTGCTCACCGTACAAATGTGGCTCTCCTCATCCGGCCAGGTGGCCTTGTATACAATGGCCGCCGGAGTATCCGCCCGGTAGCCGCCCTCCATCAGCCGCTCACTCAGCTTTTCCAGCATCCCCGTGCTCAGGAAAATCACCATGGTAGACCCGTGGGCCGCCAGCTTCTGGATCTGCTCCCGCTCCGGCACCGGAGTCCGCCCCTCCATCCTGGTGATAATCACAGTCTGGGAAATTCCCGGCAGCGTGTACTCCATTTTCAGCGCCGAGGCCGCTCCGCAAAAGGCGCTGACACCGGGACAGTAATCATATGCGATCCCCTTTTCATTCAGCAAATCCATCTGCTCCCGGATCGCCCCGTAGACACAGGGATCCCCTGTGTGAAGACGCACAGTGGCCAAGCCCCTCTGTTCCGCGTCCACCATCACACCCATCACTTCCTCCAGAGTCATCCTGGCACTGTCATACACCACACAGCCCTCTTTTTTGTCATTCAAAAGCTCCGGATTCACCAGAGATCCCGCGTAAATAATCACATCCGCTTCCGCCAGCAGCCGGCTTCCCCGGACCGTGATCAAGTCGGCGGCTCCGCTTCCCGCTCCCACAAAATGAATCATTTCCTCGCCTCCTTTGCAATAATCAGGGAATAATACCCCGCATCCTCCGGAATATCCTCCGCCCGGGTAAACGTACGCTGAGTCTCCATTCCACAATTCTCCACCATAAACACCTCATCCCCGTCCGCCACCAGCTTAGCCTTCACCTGGGAAATTTTCCTGGCCGATTTCATCAGCACCCGGGTGCCGGGATAACTCAGATCCTGCTCAATATTGTGAACCGCCGGAATCACATGCAGCTCCTCATTCCACTCCGTCAACGGAATATTCATACAGGCTGCCGCCGCGCAAAAAGAAGGAATCCCGCTCACCACCTCCGTCTCATACCCCCTCGCCCGGATCTTCTGATGCACATACATATAAGTAGAGTAAATAGTGGGATCTCCCAGCGTCAGAAACACAACGTCCATCCCCCGTTTTAAGTAAGTCTCCAAAAAATCCGCTGCCTCCTCATGGCTCCTCTCGATCCGCTCCCGGTCCTTCACCATCGGCATCTCCACCGCCAGCAGCTCCTTCTCCGCCAGCTCCGGCACCGCCCGCACCGCAATCTTATAAGCCACCGTCTCCCGCAGCTCAGTCCCCGGCACCGCAATAAAAGTATGCTCCCGAATCGTCCGCACCGCCTTCAAAGTCATCTGCTCCGGATCCCCCGGACCCACCCCCACGCCAATCAATTTTCCATTCATATCTTTTCCTCCTGTGTGTAAAAACTATATAAAATATCCGCAATCTTCCAATTTTTAAGTTCCCAGCCATCGGGGCAGGCAGAGGACTTTCCAAAACAATTTAAGGGCGCTTTTAGGCGCAGGTGAGATCCACTGCTT
>CAZGRM010000095.1:0-12446 GCA_964528295.1 uncultured Lachnospiraceae bacterium | reverse complement strand
GCTGATGGAGAAATAATACGCTGGGAGAAGCAATGGAAATCATTGAGGGATATGTAGACCATATTATTTATAGAAACAGTGACAATGGCTATACGGTCATGACGCTGGCTGCGGAGGGAGAGGAGGTCACCTGTGTGGGCATCCTCTCCTACATCGGAGAGGGAGAAAAGCTTGAGGCCCAGGGCCAGTACATAGCCCACCCCACCTACGGGGAGCAGTTTAAAATAGAGACCTATGTGATCAAGCCCCCGGAGGATGAGGAGGCGGTGGAGCGGTATCTCGGTTCCGGAGCCATCAAGGGTGTGGGGACGGCGCTGGCGGCCCGGATTGTCCGGCGGTTCCGCGGCGATACCTTTCGGATTATTGAGGAGGAGCCGGAGAGGCTGGCGGAGATCAAGGGGATCAGCGACAAGAAGGCCAGAGAGATCGCGGAGCAGGTTTACGCGAAGCGGGATATGCGGAAGGCCATGATTTTTTTGCAGCAGTTCGGCATCACCACGGCTCTGGCTGTGAAGATTTATGACCAGTACGGCGGGAATATTTACCAGGTGATCCAGGAGAATCCTTATCAGCTGGCGGATGATATCAACGGTGTGGGCTTCCGCATCGCGGACGAGATCGCAAAGCGGGCGGGAGTCAGCTTTGATTCGGAGTATCGGGTAAAGTGCGGCATTTTTTATGTGCTGCTGCAGGCCGGAGGGGACGGTCACGTATTTCTGCCCAAGGAGGTGCTGGTGAGCCGGACCATGGAGCTGCTGGGAGTGACCATCGACAGCCTCGACCAGTATTTGATGGATTTGGCGGTGGAGCGGAAGATTGTCATAAAGCAGGAGAAGGACCAGGAGCGGGTCTACGGCGCCTCCTCCTATTTTATGGAGATGAGCACGGCGAGGATGCTCTGTGACCTGAATATCACCGGGGAGGTGGATGAGCCGGTGATTCTGAAAAAGATCAGCGCCATCGAGGATGCCACCGGGACCTATCTGGACGAGATGCAGAAGAAGGCGGTGATTGAGGCCATCCGGTGCGGCCTGCTGGTGATCACGGGAGGGCCGGGAACGGGAAAGACCACCACCATCAATACGCTGATCGCCTATTTCGAGTCGGAGGGGCTGGAGATTCTGCTGGCGGCCCCCACAGGCCGGGCGGCCAAGCGGATGACGGAGGCCACCGGCTATGAGGCAAAGACCATTCATCGGATGCTGGAGATTTCCGGCCTTCAGGAGGAGAAGCCGGGGAGCGGCGGCTTTGCCAGAAACGCCGCGAATCCTCTGGACGCGGATGTGATTATTGTGGATGAGATGTCCATGGTGGATATTTATCTGATGCACAGCCTGCTGGACGCGGTGCCCGTGGGCACACGGCTGATCATGGTGGGAGACGGGAATCAGCTTCCCTCCGTAGGGCCGGGGAGTGTTTTGAAGGATATCATTCAGTCGGGGGAGATCCAGGTGGTGAAGCTGACCAGGATTTTCCGCCAGGCGTCGGAGAGCGATATCGTGGTGAACGCCCACCGGATCAACCGGGGGGAGCAGGTCCGTCTGGATAACAAGAGCCGGGATTTCTTTTTCCTGAAGCGTCAGGATGCCAATGTAATCATCAGCATCGTGATTCAGCTCATCCGGGACAAGCTGCCCCGGTATGTGAATGCGAAGCCCTATGATATCCAGGTGCTGACGCCCATGAGGAAGGGGCTGCTGGGGGTGGAGCGGCTGAATCGGATTCTCCAGGAGTACCTGAACCCGCCGGAGGGCGGCAAGAAGGAGCATGAGCAGAATGGGCAGATCTTCCGGGAGGGAGACAAGGTGATGCAGACCAAGAACAATTACCAGATCGAGTGGGAGATCCGGGGGAGGTACGGGATTCCGGTGGAGAAGGGGCTGGGAATTTTTAACGGAGATATGGGAATTATCCGGGAGATTAACCAGCAGACGGAGCGGGTGACCGTGGAATTTGACGAGCAGCGGATGGTGGAGTATCCCTACAGCGGCCTGGAAGAGCTGGAGCTGGCCTATGCGGTGACGATTCACAAATCCCAGGGAAGCGAGTACCCGGCGGTGGTGATCCCGCTGCTGACGGGCCCAAGGATGCTGATGACCAGGAATCTGCTGTATACTGCCGTGACCAGGGCCAGAAAATGTGTGACACTGGTGGGAGACGACCGGACCTTCGGGCAGATGATCGACAATACGCTGGAGCAGAAGCGGTACACGGCGCTGGCGGACCGGATCCGGGAGCTGGCGCGGCCGGAGGAGGAGCCGGCCTAGGGCGTGTTTGAAAATTCATTCGCTCTGGAGAAGAAAGTGATTCAGATATCGGGGGAGAGAGCTCAGGTATCGGAATGAAGAGAAATGAGTGGAAAGCGGAGGAAAATAGAAGCTGGATTCGGCGGATGAGTAACTGTATGGCCCGGACTGGGGAGATCCTTTTGGACCTGCTGTTCCCCCGCCGCTGTCCTCTGTGTGACGGCATCCTTGCGGAAAAGGAGAGACTGTGCTGCCGGGAATGCGAGGGAAAGCTTCCCTGGGTCAGGGGGCCTGTCTGTATGAAGTGCGGAAAGCCGGTGTCCGGCGGGGAGCAGGAGCTTTGCGGGGACTGCCGGGTGATTCGCCACAGCTTTGACCGGGGAGCGGCCGCCTTCACCTACACCGGTGAAATGCGGCAGTCGGTATACCGGATGAAATTTGAAAACAGGAGAGATTACCTGGACTTCTACGGGGAGGCCATGGCCCGGTCCGGAGCAAGACTTTTGGAGCGGTGGAGGCCGGAGGCGCTGGTGCCCGTGCCTATGCACTGGCGGAAAAAGCGGCTCCGGGGCTACAATCAGTCGGAGCTTCTGGCCGAGAGGGTCAGCCGGATCACGGGTATTCCTGTGGACAAGGATTTGCTGAGATGCCGGAAGTACACCAGATCCCAGAAGGTGCTGAGCCGGAGGGAACGTCTTCGGAATCTGAGCGGAAGCTTTGCGGTGAGGGAGGCGGGGCGGCTGCCCCGGAGGGTATTGGTGATTGACGATGTCTACACCACCGGCAGTACCATGGACGCCGTGAGCGGGGCGTTGAAGGATGCCGGAATTTCTCAGGTGAATTTTCTTACGCTATGCATCGGAAAAGGAAAAAAGGCGGTATGCACAGAGGAAAATTTGTGTTATACTGATTATAATAATCGGGATTTTTTGAGGGGAAGGCCGCCTCGAATGTAGAAGAAGGGAGAATGCGGAGTGGGAAGCATTCAATTATGGCTGAGTGAGTATCTGGAGTGGTTTACCAGTCCGGCTGCTTCGCTTACCTTGACCAGTGTGCTGGAAATTTTTATCTTGGCGTTTCTTGTGTATAATTTTCTGCTTTGGGTGAAGAACACCAGGGCCTGGACATTGCTCAAGGGAATTATGGTGTTGGTGATTTGTGTGTCCATCGTTTATCTGCTGCGTATGGATACCTTGATTTATATTGTAAATAGAGGGATCAATCTGGCGATTATGGCCGCAATCGTTATTTTCCAGCCGGAGCTGAGAAGGGTGCTGGAGCAGCTGGGAGAGAAACGGATCGTATCCGCGTTGATTCCCCTGGACACCGGCCGCACGGTGAAGGAGCGGTTCAGCGACAAGACCATCAATGAGATCGTAAAAGCCTCCTCTGAGATGAGCAAGGTGAAGACGGGCGCCCTGATGGTCATTGAGCAGAATGTAAAGCTGGATGAGTACGAGAGGACCGGAATCGCTCTGGACTCTATGCTGACGAGCCAGCTGCTGATCAATATTTTTGAACATAATACGCCGCTGCATGACGGGGCCGTGATTATCCGGGGAAACCGGATCACCTCGGCCACCTGCTATCTGCCCTTGTCTGATAATATGATGCTGAGCAAGGAGCTGGGGACGAGACACCGGGCCGGCGTGGGAATCAGCGAGGTGACGGACTCTCTGACTGTGATCGTTTCGGAGGAGACCGGTCATATTTCCGTGGCCTATAAAGGGGAGCTGAAGCGGCAGGTATCCTTGGATGCCCTGCGGGAGCAGCTGGTGATTTTGCAGAACAAATCCGTTGCTCCGAAAAAATTTAAGTTCTGGAAAGGCTGGAATAAAAATGAGGCATAGGTTGACCAGAAATATAGGTCTGAAGCTGCTGTCGCTGATGGGAGCCTTCCTGATCTGGCTGCTGGTGGCGAACATCAATGATCCCATAGAGCGGAAGCTGATCCGGGATGTGAGTATTGAGATGGTAAATACGGACAGCGTCATCGGCATCGATAAGGTGCTTTCCATCGTGGAGGATGACGTTTACGGCGCTACGGTGATTATCCGGGTCAGGGAGCGGAAGAGTGTTCTGAGACAGCTCTCTGCGTCGGATTTCCGGGTGGTGGCCGATATGGAGAACATGAACGCAATGGGCTCGGTACCTCTGCGGGTGGAGTGCTCCAATCCCGCTGTCACGCTGGACGAGATGGATTTGATTCCCTCTAACATGAAGGTGGAGGTGGAGGAGAAGAAGCAGAGCGAATTCGCTGTCACTGTGGCCACTGTGGGGAAACAGGCATCCGGCTATGAGGTGGGAAAGACTTCTGTGGTCCAGGGGAAGACCGTACAGATTGCGGGACCGGAAAGCCTGCTGAAGATTATCGGCAAGGTGGAGACCACCGTGCGGATCAATGGGATCAAGACGGATCAGCGGCTGTCAGGCACGATTGCGGTATATGATAAGAACGGTACGCAGTTTACCACCAGCCAGATGAGCCAGATCCAGATCATAGATTCCGCCGGCGCCCTGATTACGGACAATATCCTGGAGGTAGATGTGACGCTGTGGGAGATCCTGGAGGATATTCCGGTGATCGTGGAGACCTCCGGTACACCGGCGGAGGGCTATCAGGTGACAGGAGTCGCAACAGTTCCCGTGACGGTGAATCTGGCGGGCACCAGAGAGGCTCTGGCCGGAATGGACGGAGTGATCTCAGTGAAGACCCCTGTTTCCATCGAGGGAGCCGCGGAGAATGTGACTCAGGAGGTGGATTTGTCGGAGACCTTTGCTGAATTGGAGGACATCCGTCTGGCGGATGGATTTGATTCCGTGGTTTCCGTGACGGTCAGCATAGAAAAGAACGGAGACCAGCGGGTGGAGGTACCCCTGTCCAACCTGGAAATCTTAAACCGTCCTGATTCCGAGGCGATGAGCCTGGTATTTTCTCCGGCGGATGTGATCGCGGTGAGCGTCCACGCGGATGATGAGACCTCCAGGCTGAATGTGAACGATATCACGGCAAGGATTGATCTGAGTGTGTGCGAGGAGGAGGGAGTCCATGAGATTCCGGTGGAGATCGAGCTTCCGGCGGGATTCTCGCTGGTATCAGAGGTAAAACTGACAGTTACGGCCACGGCGCAGAAGAAGGATGAGGCGGCGTCAACAGAAGAGGCGGAGGGGTAGAGTTGGTTGAGAGAAGAGTAACCATAAAGAATGAGCTGGGACTGCATCTGCGGCCGGCCGGTCTGCTGTGCGGCAAGGCCCTCGAATACGAATGCCAGGTTCTGATACGGTTTCGGAACAAAGAATTTAACGCAAAGAGTGTATTGGGGCTGCTCAGCGCCTGCGTGCAGCAGATGGATGAGATCGTTCTGGTCTGCAAGGGAAAGGATGAGGAAAAGGCGGCTGATGAGCTGGCGGCCTTCCTGGAGAACGAGATCTGAAAATCGAGATGAGATTGAAAGAAGGGAAAGGCAAAAAGAGGCCTCGGAACCGTAGTTCCGAGGCCATTTCTTTTCTGCTATTTTACGCTGTAGGGATTGACGAAGGTATCCGTGGGATCGTAGTATTTGTTCGCTGCCTGCTTGGGCGGCCACTCGATGGTGACCTGCTTGGGTTCGGCCACACTGTCGCTGACCACAACCTTTGTGCCAATGGGCACGTTGTCAAACAGCCATTTTGCGTGCATTACAGAGAGGCGGATACATCCTGCGGAAGCGGGGGATCCCAGCTTGTTGTATTCCCAGGTCTCCAGGGAGTAGGGATTCCGGTACTGCGTGTTTGGCACGGAGTGGAACAGGATACTGCTGGTAATATGGGAGCAATACTGTCCCCAGGTGGGACCCTGCAGCTCATGCCAGTACAGCTTATCCAGAATGGAGAAGGTACCGGTGGGGGTGCTCACGCCATCTTTTGCGGTGGAGCAGACGAAGGCTTTGATCTCCGTGGTTCCCTTATATACGACCACGAAGCACTTCTTTCTGTTTACCTTGACCACCCAATCACCTGAAATATCGGAGATCTTCATGCTGATGCCGCCGCTGGTGCCGAAGTTGTAGGTCACACCGTTGATCTTCTGCTTTCCGGTGAGCATCTTTCCGGTCTTTGTGTTCAGGTAATACTTCTTGCCGTTGTCGATCAGCCATCCGGTCTTCATGGTGCCGTCATTGTTGAAATAATAGTAGGAACCATCGATCTTGGCCCAGCCTGTCATGGCGGCTCCGTAGGTGGAAGCGGATTTGTTCGGGTTCAGGTAATACTTATTGTTGTTGTAGGTGAACCAGCCAAACTGCATCACGCCCGTGGACTTGTCCAGGTAGTATTTGCGGTTGTTTACGGTCCGCCAGCCCTTTCGGCGGATACCCTGGGAATCGGAGTAGTACCGTTTGCCGCTCACGTTGAAGAAGCCGGTCTTCAGCACTCCCTTGGAGTCGAAGTAATAATAATGCTTGCCGATCTTGCACCAGCTGCTGGTGACGCGGACACAGTTCTTTTTCGGATTAAAGTAATATTTTTTGCCGCTGATGGTCTGCCAGCCGGATACTCTCTTATAATTCTTGTCATAATAATAATACTTTTTGTCCAGCTGGATCCAGCCGGTGCGGGCGTAGCCCGTCTGAGTGCTGAAATAGTAGGTGGTCTTTCCCACCGTGACCGTGCCGGTCTTGCGCGCTCCGGTCTTTGTGTCGAAATAATACAGCTTGCCGCTTATTTTGCGGAGACCGGTGTACAGGACGCCGTTTTTGTTGGCGTAATAATACTTTTTGTCATAGGATGATTTCCCGTAGGAGGTCATCCGGCCGTTTTTGGTGATATGGTACAGCTTTTTCTTTACCGTGATGGTACCCAGCTTCACTTGGCCGCTTCCGTTGGCGTAAAAGTATTTTCCTTTGAATTTTACCCACTTGGAGGTGGTCAGGGTACCATTTTTCGCACTGTTGAAATAGTAGTAGACGCTGGAGCCCTTTCCGATCTGTACCATGCCGGACTGCCCGGTGAGCAGCTTGCCGTTGCTTGGATTAAAATAATAGGTGGTACCGTCGATTTTCACCGGTCCGGTGGCCCGGTAGCCATTGTTGTTGAAATAGTAGGTGGCTCCGTCTATCTTCTTCAGCCCGGTGACCTTTGTATCATTCTCCAGATAGTAGTATCCGGTGTCATCCTTCACCCAGCCGTCCGCCGCCTGCACCGCGGACAGCCCGCCTCCGATTCCGGTGAATGGAGCGAGAGCCGGTCCAGCAAAAGCAAGCCCCGCCGCAAGGCAGAGGGCCGACACAAGCTTTTTAATTTTCATGCTGATATTCCTCCCCTTAAAAGTCATGAAATAAAACCGTGTATTTCTCGTTTCATTATATCTGCTGGAAAGGGGTATTTCAAGTAAGAGTATGGGAAAAATTTCTTAATGTTTTAAGAAGATTTTGGGAAATGTGACGGCGGCGGAGTCCTTTAAGGTTGTCAATTCCGGGGAAGTGATTTATAATAAAGAGAAATGTGCGGCGGGGCAGCCTGAACCAAGGAGGAATAGAAGCGGTGCGTAGGAGAGAACGTTATAAGAGACTGATTATGTTTTTGGCGTCTGTGCTGATCGTAGCGATTCAGACAGGGGTTTTTGCGTATGCCTGGTTTCATGAGTATTATACCAGAGAGATCATCGGAAGACTGTACGGATATTGGGGGCATTGGGCTCTTTTGGTGCTGTACGCGTTGATGGTGGTGCTGATATCAAAGCTGTTTTCTGCCTTTAAGGTGGGATATATGAGAATTCTGGACGTGCTTCTGTCCCAGATCTTTTCGGTGCTTTTGGTAAACGCGGTGGAATACCTCCAGCTTTCCCTGATCGGTCATTGGAGGTTTCTGACAAACACGGGGCCAATGCTGAGGGTGACGGGGATCAATCTGGTGGCGGTGATTTTGTGGGTGCTGTTTATGCGGTGGATTTATGCCAGGATCTACCCGCCCCATCAGGTACTGTTGATTTATGACCGCTTCGGGCCCAGACAGATGATGCGGAAGATGGCGGAGCGGAAGGACAAATACACGGTGGCCGGCACCATGGCACTGGATATCGGGGTGGAGCGGATCAAGGAGGAGATACCGAAGTATGAGGCGGTGGTGATCGGCGATCTTCCGGCCCATGAGCGCAATGTGTTTTTGAAATATTGTTTTGAGAAGAATATCCGCTGCTACTGCCAGCAGAAGATTTCTGACATCATGGTGATGAGCTCGGAGAAGATTCATATGTTTGATACGCCGCTGCTGCTGTTCCGCAACTGCGGGCTGACCATCGAAAAGCAGGTGATAAAGCGGATTTTTGACATTATCTGCTCTTTGATTTTGATCGTGGTGCTCTCCCCGGTGCTGCTGTTGATCGCTCTGCTGGTGAAGGCCTATGACCGGGGGCCGGTGCTGTACAAGCAGGACCGGCTGACGAAGGACGGCAAGGTGTTTCAGGTATATAAGTTTCGCAGTATGCGGGTGGACTCGGAGGCAAATGGGGCGAGGCTGGCCATGAAGGGGGACAGCCGGGTGACCCCGGTGGGACGGGTGCTGCGCAATATTCATTTTGACGAGCTTCCCCAGCTTTTTAATATTTTGGAGGGGGATATGTCCCTGGTGGGGCCCAGGCCGGAGCGGCCGGAGATTGCGGCTGAGTATACAAAGGAGATTCCGGAGTTTTCCTACCGGCTGAAGGTGAAGGCGGGGCTGACGGGCTATGCCCAGGTGTGCGGCAAGTATAATACCACGCCCTATGATAAGCTGAAGCTGGATCTGACCTATATTGAAAATTATTCCTTTTGGCTGGATCTCCAGCTCATCGCCACCACGGTGAAGATTATTTTCCAGAAAGAAAATACGGAGGGCGTGGAGGCCTGGCAGGTGACGGCCTCGGCTAAGGCGATGAAGGAGGACGGGAAGCCGACGGAAGCGGAGCGGGAGAAGAAGGCGGAGAAAGAGAAAACGCCGCGGGCTGGTTCGGGAAAAAAGGAACACGGCAGAGCTGGGCGAGAAGCGCCGCGGGCTGGATCGGGAAAAGAGGAACGCGGCGGAGCTGGACGAGAAGCGCCGCAAACTGGTACGGAAAATAAGGAACGTGACGGAGCTGGACGAGAAGCGCGGCAGGCTGGTTCGGAAAATAAAGAATGCGGCGGAGCGGAACAAAAAGCGCCGCGGGCCGCTTCAGGGAAAAGTGTAAAACGGGGCGGATCGAAGAAAAAGGTGAAACGGGCTGGTGGAAAGAAAATGTAAAGCGCCGGGAAAGGAGAGTAGGAGGCGGATATGACGGTGGAGAGAGAGACGGGGCCTCGGGGAACCGGCGGCGGGAGGGAGGAGATTCCTCTGGTGTCTGTGATCATGCCGGCCTTCCGGTGTGCCGGGACCATTGACGCCGCGATTGCCTCTGTGCTGGACCAGGAGGTGGCGCTGGAGCTGATTGTGATCAATGATCAGTCGCCGGACTGCCTGGATGAGGTCATGGAGAGATATAGCGATGATCCGCGGGTTTGCTACGTGAAAAATGAGAGAAACCTGGGGGCGGCGAACACCAGAAATCAGGGGGTGCGTATGGCCCGGGGAGAGTATGTGGCCTTTTTGGACGCGGATGACTGGTGGGCGCCGGGAAAGCTGAAAGCCCAGATCGACCGGATGGAGGAGAAGCGCGTGGTTCTCTGTTCTACGGGCCGGGAGCTGGTGACACCGGAGGGACAGCTTACGGGCCGGGTGATCGGTGTGAAGGAGGAGATCACCTACCGGGATTTGCTGCGTCACAACTGCGTCAACTGCTCCTCGGTGCTCCTTCGCGCCGAAGTGGCCCGGGAGTTTCCTATGGAGCATGAGGACAGTCATGAGGATTATATTCTCTGGCTGCGGATTTTGAAAAAATATGGGAAAGCGGCGGCTATCAATGAGCCGCTTTTGAAATACCGTCTCACGGCAAAGGGAAAGTCAGGCAGCAAGCTGAAGTCCGCCAAAATGACTTATCGGGCTTACCGGTACGCGGGCTTTGGCAGAGGGAAAGCGCTGCTGTGCTTTCTGGCCTACGCGTGGAATGGTGTCTGGAAATACGGCAGGGCGTATCTGAAAAGGGGAAATTAGCGGTTCCCCGGATCAGGCGGCGGAAGGAGGCTGCTTGTCCGGGCTATGAGGAGGAGCGATTCTCGGGATATATATTAGGAAACGTCATAAATTTTTTCTTTATGACGTTTCCCGCACCGATTTTTGCTGCGTGTAAACGCAGATTCTTCCTTGCAAAAATCGTGCGCATCCCCCGGAGGGTTTATAGCAAACGGCAAATTTATTTGTCGTTTGCTATAGAAGAGATTTTCCTTGCGAGTGGGATGGCTGTATGGTAGAATAGCAAAGATTTGTGGAAAAAATGAAAAAAAGCAGGCGGAGGAGATACCATGATTCAGAAATTGATTGATAACATCAGGAAAACGAAGGCTCCCATTGTGGTGGGGCTGGATCCCATGATGAGTTACATTCCGGAGCATATCACAAAGAGAGCCTTCGGGGAGCTGGGAGAGACCCTGGAGGGAGCCGCGGAGGCGGTTTGGCAGTATAATAAGGCGATTGTGGATGAGACTTTTGATTTGATCCCGGCGGTGAAGCCTCAGATTGCCATGTATGAGCAATTTGGACTCCCCGGTCTTGCGGCCTTTAAGAAGACGGTGGACTATTGTAAGGAAAAGGGCCTGGTGGTGATTGGAGATGTGAAGCGGGGGGATATCGGTTCCACCTCGGCGGCCTATGCTACTGCCCATTTGGGGAGAGTGAAGGTGGGCGCAAGCCTGCTGACGCCCTTTGGGGAGGATTTTGCCACAGTGAATCCGTATCTGGGTTCTGACGGGATCAAGCCCTTTATTGAGGTGTGTAAGGAGGAGAAGAAGGGGCTGTTTATTCTGGTAAAGACCTCCAATCCCTCCAGCGGCGAGTTTCAGGATCGGCTGGTGGACGGAAAGCCTCTGTATGAGCTGGTGGGTGAGAAGGTGGCCGAGTGGGCGGAGGCCTGCATGGGAGATACCTACAGTTATGTCGGGGCCGTGGTGGGAGCCACTTACCCGGAGATGGGGAAGGTGCTGCGAAAGGTGATGCCCAAGTCCTATATTCTGGTGCCGGGATACGGCGCGCAGGGGGGGAAGGGCGCTGATCTGGTCCACTTTTTCAATGAGGATGGGCTGGGGGCTATTGTAAACTCCTCCCGGGGGATCATTGCCGCCTATAAGCAGGAGAAATACAGCCGGTTCGGAGCGGAGCATTTTGCCCAGGCCAGCCGGGCGGCTGTGGAGGACATGGTGGCTGATATCAATACCGCGCTGGAGAACCGGTAGCCGTCCGGGCCGGGGGAGATATTGGGATCTGTGGAAGAGAAAGGATTGGAGGAAAAATGGCGGAGAAATGTATGGAGACAGCGGCGGTGCTTTCCCAGGAGCGGATTGGGGACCAGATTTACAGTATGTGGCTGGGAACGGAGAAGATTGCCGGGATGGCCAGGCCGGGGCAGTTTATTTCTATTTATTGTCATGAGGAGAGCAGGATGCTCCCACGCCCCATCAGTATCTGCGAGATAGACAGGAAGGCCGGGGCGCTGCGGGTGGTGTACCGGGTGGCAGGAAAGGGCACGGAGGAGTTCAGCCAATATCAGGCCGGCGATTCGGCGGAGATATTGGGGCCTCTGGGAAATGGATTCCCGCTGGAGCGGTGTGGGGCGGGCAAAAAGGCCTTTTTGATCGGGGGCGGCATCGGCATACCTCCCATGGTGCAGCTTTCCAAGGAGCTGGAAGGCCAGGCGCAGGCGGTGGTGGGATACCGGGATGAGGTATTTTTGGAGCGGGAGCTTTCGGCCAACGGTCCGGTATACATCGCTACGGAGGATGGCAGCCGGGGGACCAGAGGAAATGTGCTGGATTGTATCCGGGAAAACCGTCTGACGGCGGACGTGATTTTTGCCTGCGGCCCCACCCCCATGCTGCGGGCTGTCAAGGCCTATGCGGCCAAGGAGGGGATCGAGTGCTGGATTTCCATGGAGGAGCGCATGGCCTGCGGCATCGGCGCCTGTCTGGCCTGTGTCTGCCAGTCAAAGGAAATCGACAGCCATTCCCAGGTGAATAATATGCGGATCTGTAAAGAGGGACCCGTGTTTTTGGCGGACGCGGTGGAGCTGTAGAACCCGTTCTAGAGCGTGTTTGAAAATTCATTGCACCTGTCTGGCAG
>CAZGRM010000094.1:0-12447 GCA_964528295.1 uncultured Lachnospiraceae bacterium | reverse complement strand
TAGACAGCGGACAGGTCTTTTTATTTCGGGAAGAGGATGAGCTGAAAATAGATATTGCGGCTGAGAATGGCTTTGCGTTTTCGCTGATTCTGCTTTTTACTAAGGATGCTTCAAATCAATTGAAAATAGATAAAACGGTGGAAGAAAATAGGATTACCATATTGTGCCATAATTTCCTGGATCAGGGGACTGGTTTAATGGCGCCTGTCAGTCTGGCCCGGATAGACGGAAAGGAATTGCTGCTCATGTTCTGGTCCTATTTGGAGGGCGGGGATCAGAAGGTCAGAAGTGTGAAGTATACCATATTTTATGAAAAATAGCGCAAGCGCCGGGAGAATCGTATGGGAGAGAATGAATTATTGCTGGACGGCGGGCTTTCGATTGTTGAAGGATGGAGGAGAGGACACGGTAAAGAAGGAGCTTCTGGCCAGTGAAATTTGCCAGTGTTTCGATATTCCCCAGGTGAGATACCGGAGGTATCTCTATCAGGGACAAGCCGTGACGGAAAGTGATATTATAACCTCAAAACGCTACTCTATGGTATCGAAGATGGCCTTTGATATCTATGCCTGTAATCATGATTTAAATACGATAGAGGTCTGCGTTCAGCTGGACCCCGTGAATTATTACGGAATGAATATTCTCGACTATTTAGTGGGAAACACGGACCGGCATCCGGAAAACTGGGGATTTCTGGTGGATAACGATACCAATCAATATATTTCCCTGTATCCTCTCATGGACTTCAACCAGTGTTTTCTCTCCTATGACCAGCTGGAGGGAGCCAACTGTCAGACTGTTCTGCCAAGGAAAATGACCCAGAGGGAGGCTGCGGTGGAAGCGGTAAGGAAGATCGGATTAAGGCAGATCCGAAGGATGGACAGGAGTAAATTTGATGGGATGGAAGCGGAGGCCGCCATGTTTGAGCGCAGGTTAGAGGAACTAAGAAAATATGTGTGACTCTTATTTCAGGTACGATTCACTTGGAGACGATTGTAATACTTTCCCACAAAAACCGACAGCGTAAAAGTGGAGTTTGGCGAGGAATATTGCTAAGAGAGCCGCGACATGAAATTTATCAAACAGCAAAATGAAGAACAGTTTAAAAGGCGGTTTTTGTATTTGATTCATGATGAAAAACGCGTAGGGAGAAATATAATGACAAAAAAGAAAAATGAGATAGCTATTCATAGTTCGGCGGCAGAATATCTGACGTATGTCGCGTCTGTTGGAGATCATGCGAATAGCATGGAAATGCGTTATGAAGATGAAAATATATGGCTAACACAGAAAATGATGGCACAGCTTTATGATGTGAGTTTACCGACAATAAATGAACATATTAAAAAAATATATGGAGATGGTGAACTTGTTGAAACGGCAACTATTCGGAAATTTCGAATAGTTCAAACAGAGGATTGATAAAGATTTTAAAACTACCAGACTATTTTTTCAGACAGTGCAGAATAAAATGCACTGGGCCGTTCACAGGCATACGGCAGCAGAACTTATTGTTGAACGGGCTAACGCGGAAAAGGAACATATGGGATTGACCACTTGGGAAGCGGCTCCAAATGGGAAAATTATAAAAGCGGACGTTTCAATTGCTAAAAATTATTTGAGTGATGAAGAAATGGCTTATATGGAACGAATTGTGTCTTTATATCTTGATTACGCGGAATTGCAGGCCGAACGTCATATTCCGATGAGTATGGAAGATTGGGCAAAGCGTTTAGATGGTTTTCTGGAATTTAACGGAAACGAGATACTTACAGGTGCGGGTAAGATTAGTGCGGAGCAGGCAAAGCTCTATGCGGAAACAGAATTTGAAAAGTATCGTATTGTGCAAGACAGAATGTTTATGTCTGATTATGATAAGTTTTTGGTTGAGATGGAAGAAGAAAAATTAATGTAGATTTATAACAACTTGAGGGAGAGAAGTTCCCCTTGCCAATTCCGGGAAACTATGGTATGATGCGGTTACAAAACCCTGACGGGAGTGGATTTTTCAAGATTGAAGAGGGTCTTTTTTCGCCACACAATTGCAAAGCGCGGTTGTGTGGCTTTTCTTTTGGCCGGAAGGCCGTCCCGGTCGGAGGGGCCGGAAGAATAGCGGACTGGATCAAATGCTGCTTTGGAAGGAGTGAATAGAAATGGAACAGACATTTATGAAGGAGAGGAGGGTGCTGCCCCTGGTGCTTTCCATGTCCCTGCCTATGGTGGTGTCCATGGCGGTGAACTCCCTGTACAATATTGTGGACAGCTACTTTGTGGCGAAGGTCAGCGAGAACGCCATGACGGCGTTGTCTCTGGTGTATCCCATACAGAACCTGATCACCGCCATCGCGGTGGGCTTTGGAATCGGGATCAACGCCAACGCCGCCTTTTTTCTCGGGGCGGGGAATCAGGAGCGGGCTGACCGGGCCGTGACCCAGGGGGTGCTGCTCAGCATTCTGCACGGCCTGGCGCTGACGTTTCTCACCATCGCCGGAATGCCTCTGTTTTTGCGGATGTTTACCTCGGACCGGGAGGTCATGGAGATGGCCCTTGCCTATTCTACCAGGGCCTTTCTGTTCTCCGTCGCCGTAAATCTGGGGATCACCTTTGAAAAAATCTTTCAGGCCGTGGGACAGATGAGGGTGTCCATGTTCAGCATGCTCTGCGGCTTTGCGGCAAATATTATCCTGGACCCGCTGATGATCTTTGGCGCCGGCCCCTTCCCGGCCATGGGAATCGCGGGGGCGGCCTACGCCACCGGCATTGGTCAGTGCCTGACCCTGGCGGTCTATCTTTTGATTTATGTGGTCCGGCCCATTCCGGTAAAGATCCGGAGGAGCGCCCTGACCCGGGACCGGCAGCTCACCGGGAAGCTGTACGCCATCGGCATCCCCGCCACCTTGAATCAGGCGCTCACCTCCCTACAGGTCTCCGCCCTGAACGGCATCCTGGCAGGCTTTCCGGGACAGTACGTGCTGGTGCTGGGGGTCTACTACAAGCTCCAGACCTTCATCTACCTGACCGCCAACGGAATCATCCAGGGCATCCGTCCCCTGGTGGGCTACAACTACGGGGCGGGGGAGCAGGAGCGGGTCAGGAAGATTTACCGCACCACCCTCTGCCTGACCGCACTGGTGATGGCGGTGGGGACCGGGCTGTGCTGGGCCATCCCGGGGCGGCTCTTCGGCCTCTTCACCGCCAATCAGGAGACAGTCCGCATCGGCGCCTCCGCGCTTCGGATCATCAGCCTGGGCTTCCTGGCCTCCGCCGTCTCCGTCACCAGCTCGGGAGCATTGGAGGGCCTGGGCAGGGGCACTCCCTCCCTCTATATCTCCCTGAGCCGCTACGTGGTCGTTATGATCCCGGTCGCCTTTCTGCTCAGCCGCCTTCTGGGGGTGGCCGGAGTGTGGTGGGCCTTTGGCCTCACGGAGCTTTTGACGGCGGTTTTTGCCAGGATGATCTACAAAAGGAATGGAATACAGAGTCGCCCCGCCTGATCCCGCCGGAGTATTTTAAGGGGGAAGGTGGAAAAAAGGCCGGAATCATGGTATTCTGAAAAAAGAAAAAGGTCAGGAGGGACGGAGAGCATGGAAGAGCGCCGGAAAAAGGAGCCGGACTATTTCGGGGAGGCTCTGGTGAATTTTACGCATGATATGGCCAGCGGCGGGGCGATCCGCCACATGGTGAGGCTGGGATATTCGGTGGAGGAGATCCGGCGGCGCCTGGATTTTCCCACCCCTCTGGAGCGGGTGAGGCGGACCGTGGATGAGTGTCTGCGGGAGAGCGGCATTTTGCTGGAGGAGCTGCCGGCGGAGGAGGGGGAGCTGAGAAGTATTTTACTGAAACATCCCTCCAGAGCGGAGCTGTCCCGGCGGATGGGAGAGCTGATCGAAAAAAACGGGGAGGAGCAATCCTACGTCTCCTGCCCCTACGGCCTTCTGTATTTTGACAAAAGGGCCGCTCTGGCCCGGGCGGGTCTTTCTTATGAACACGGCAAGGGCTCCGGGACGGACCGGGAGAGGGAGGAGCGCCTTCGCCTTCTGCTGTCCTGCCTGACCGGCCGGGAGCGGGAATATCTGCTGGGGATCCCCTGGGAGCCGAGGCTCATGTACCACCGTCTGAATGGCCGGATGACAGAGATCGCCCTGGAGCTGGCCCTTTGCTCGGAGGTGGAGCAGACCTTCTATTTTTTGAAAACTGGAGACAAAATCCTGGTGGAAAGGTGACTAAAAACCATATAATGACGAAGGAAGCATACAAAAGCTTCCTTTTTTTGTGTATTTTCACAGGCAAATCCTTTCAAACCAGGTAAGAAATTTATAGAAATTGGAAAGATTATTTAATGGAATCTCCTCATTTTGGCTGTTAAGATAGAGACATAAAGAATGCGACCTAAAAATACACAGAAAAGGAGAGATGTTATGTTTAAGAAAAAAGCGTTGGCAATGGTTCTTTCGACTGCTATGGTGGCGTCCATGTTTACGGTGGTGGGCCAGGCGGAGGAAGCGGAAGCGGCAAATATTCCGGAGCTGACCACGGAGCCGCTGGAGATCGTGCTGTGGGATATCGCCACAGAGGATCCCACGAAGAGCATCCAGGAGGGCGCGGTAGCCAGATTTACGGCGGATTACCCCAATATTACCGTGACTCAGGTGCATCAGCAGAATGATAACTACAAGCAGCAGCTGGTGGTGGCCATGAGCTCAGGAGAGGCCCCTGATATGTATATCCACTGGGGCGGCGGTCCCATGGTGGAGTATTATAATTCTGGCTTTGTAAACGATATCACGGATCTGTTCAATACATATGACCATCCCGATTTCATCGAAGCGGCGGTGGAGCAGTCCTCCTACGACGGCAAGGTGCTGGCCATCCCCTTCGGCGGACTGAGCGGCTGCGATATGTTCTACAACAAGACCATCTTCGAAGAAGTGGGCGTGGAGGTACCGGAGACCATCGACGAGCTGGAAGAGGTCTGCGATAAGCTGCTGGAGGCCGGATACGTTCCCTTCTCCCTGGCAAATGGCTCCAAGTGGACCGGTTCCATGTTCTATATGTATCTGGTGGCCCGCCACTCCGGCAATGACGAGTTCGCGGCAGCCTACACTCAGGAAGGCTCCTTCACCTCCGACGCGTTTATCTGGGCCGGTGAGAAGATTCAGGAGTGGGTACAGAAGGGATACTTCAACGAGGGCTTCAACTCCCTGGTAACGGACAACGGCGAGGACAGAGCTCTGATGTATGACAATACCTGCGCGATGATGCTTCACGGCTCTTGGCAGGTAAGATCCATCGAGACCGACAGCGAGGAATGGTATCAGGCAAACCTGGGCGTATTCCGCTTCCCGGAGGATTCAGAGGCGGCGGCAGCCGGCGTTCCCCAGGATGTAGAGGTGGGTACCGCCATCGGCAACGGCTTCTCCTTCAACTGCTGGAACGAGGACGGCTCCGTGGATGAGGACAAGCTGAACGCGTGCTACGTGCTGGCAACCCAGTACTTCAACGACGACACTTACAACGAGGAGCAGATGGCGGCTGCTACGATTCCCTCCATCAAGGGCTTTGAGGAGCAGATTGATGATGAGAATATGAAGGTTGTGGCAGACATCTTCTTTAACGCCTCCAACGTACAGCTGTGGTACGATCAGTATCTGCCGGCATCTGTGACAGAGGTTCATAAGGACTGCATGACAGAGCTGTTTGGTCTGACCAAGACTCCCCAGGAGATCGGCGAGGCACAGGATGCGGCTATGCAGGCGGCGCTGGCGGATTAACAGAGCTGCTGATAAGATTTAATTTTTGCCCGCAGGATAATCATTTTCCTGCGGGTAAATTTTTAGAATAATGAGCGGAAAAGCGGATGGCCGGACAGGGAAATCCGCTGGAAAGGAGACGACGTGCCTACATCAAAAACAAATAGTCTGGCGAAGGCGAGAGCGAAGAGCACGGGAATCGCGGCTACGGTATTCCTGGCTCCCGCCCTGCTTTTGATCGTAATTTATATGGTTTACCCGGTTATTGATACCTTTGTCACCAGTACCTACAAGTGGAACGGAATTTCGGCGGATAAGCTCTTTATCGGTCTGGACAACTGGAAGACCCTGCTTCACGATGAGTCCTTCTGGTCCTCCTTTATGCATAACGTAGTGGTGATGATTTTCTCGATTCTGCTGCAAATCCCTCTGGGACTTTTGCTGGCCACCTTCCTGGACGCCAGCGGAAGAAAGGCCAATATCTTCAAGATCATCTGGTTCTTCCCCTATCTGATGAGCTCCGTGGCCATCGCCTTTTTGTTTAACTATATCCTGGCCACAAACGGCGGACTGTTTTCCTCCCTGGCTACCCTGTTTTCGGGAAAGAAGGTCACGGTGGATCTGCTGGGAAAGAGTCCCCAGGCCCTGTTTTCCGTGATCGGCGTTATGGCGTGGCAGTTCACCCCCTTCTACATGGTATATTTCATCGCCGGCTACGGAAATATCGACACCTCCCTCTACGAGGCGGCGGTCATCGACGGAGCCACGAGAAAGCAGTATCTGTTCAAGATCGCCATCCCCCTTCTGGGACCCATCTTCAAGACAGCCTGTACCATGTCGCTGATCGGCTCTCTGAAATACTTCGATATGGTGTGGAACATGACCCAGGGAGGCCCTGCGGGAGGTACGGAGCTGATGGCGACTTATATGTACAAGCTGTCATTCCAGCAGTTTAATATGGGCTACGGCTCCTGTGTGGCGGCGGGAATGTTCATTTTGATCACCCTGATCGCACTGCTGTTCCAGAAAATCTTTGTGGTGAAGGAGGATTATTAAGATGAAACAGAATAAAGAAGTCGATTACCGCAAGCAGAAAAGAAAGAGCAAGATCGCATGGGCCATCGCCACCGCTCTGGCTGTTTTCTGGCTGCTGGTCGCGCTGATTCCCTTCGTGTTTATGATTTTGAACTCCTTCCGGAAGCAGTTCGACATGCTGTCCCAGGGGGTCTTCCATCTGCCGGATCCCTGGTACTTTGACAATTATCCCAACATTGTGCAGAACGGATTTTTCGGGTACTTCCTCCGCAGCGTCATTATCGTGGCGGTGTCTCTGGTGCTGATGCTGGTCATCTCCGCCTTTGCGGCCTACCCGCTCTCCAGAATGAAATTCCGGCTGCGGGGTGTGATCTACGCCGGCATCGTGGCCATGATGTCCATCCCCATGCATGTGACCCTGATCCCCATCTTTAAGCTGACCAAAAACATGGGACTTTACGACAACATGTTTTCTCTGGTGGGGCCCTACGTCACCTTCGCGCTGCCCATGTCCGTCTTTATCCTGACCGCCTTTATGACCACCATCCCCAAGGAGGTGGAGGAGTCGGCGGAGATCGACGGGTGCAACAAGTTCACCAACTTTTTCCGGATTATCCTGCCCCTCTCCAAATCAGGACTTTCCACCCTGGCGATCTACAACGGAGTTTCCATGTGGAACGAGTTCGCGTTTGCCAATACGCTGATTCAGACGGCGTCCCAGAAAACGCTGCCTCTGGCGCTGGGGCAGTTCAAGGGGGAGCACTCCATGGATATGCCGCTGATGCTGGCGGTGCTGGTGCTGTCCGCCCTGCCGATGATTATCCTGTTTATTATTTTCCAGGATAAGCTGGTGAAGGGAATGATGGCAGGCGCGGTGAAGGGCTAAAGAAGAGAAAGGATGAGAATATGCGGATTTATGTGAATGAGAAAGCGGCAAGGAGCGGGGACGGAAGCCGGGAATATCCGTTCCAGAGGATACAGGAGGCGGCCTTGGCCGCCCAGCCGGGGGACGAGGTGATCGTGGCGCCGGGGATTTACCGGGAATATGTGGATCCGGCGAACCCGGGCAGGCCGGAGGCCAGGATCTGCTACCGCTCCGAACAAAAGGGAGGGGCGGTGATCACAGGAGCCGAGGTGATCAAGGGCTGGGAGCCCTATCAGGGCCATACCTGGGTAGTTCGGATTCCCAACGGTCTGTTTGGCGCCTACAATCCCTACACCACCCTGGTCAGCGGAGACTGGTACATCGCCACCTACATCGCCCACACCGGGGAGGTCTATCTCAACGGGAAATCCATGTACGAGGCGGTGACGCTTGACAAGGTGCTAAAGCCGGAGATCTACAAGAAATCCTGGGACCCGGCCTTCACCCTCCATACCTGGTATACCGAGCAGGATGAGGCGGCGGATCAGACGGTGATTTACGCCAACTTCCAGGGGGCGGACCCCAATGAGGAGCTGGTGGAGATCAATGTGAGGCGCCATTGCTTTTATCCCTCCCGGGAGGGGGTGGGCTACATCACCCTGTCGGGCTTCGCGGTGAAGCAGGCCGCCACCCAGTGGGCGCCGCCCACGGCCTACCAGGAGGGAATGGTGGGACCCCACTGGTCCAAGGGATGGATCATCGAGGACTGCGAAATCTCGGACTCCAAATGCTCCGGCATCTCCCTTGGAAAATATCTTCAGCCAAACAATGACAACAAATGGCTGCGCCACAAGCTGAAAAACGGTACCCAGACGGAGCGGGACTGCATCCTTCAGGCCCAGCGGGAGGGCTGGACCAAGGAGAACATCGGCTCCCACATCGTGCGGCGCTGTGAGATCCATGACTGCGGACAGACCGGGATCGTGGGCCATCTGGGAGGCGTGTTCTCCCTGATCGAGGACAACCACATCCACCACATCAACAATAAGCAGAACCTGGCCGGGGCGGAGATCGGCGGCATCAAGATGCACGCGGCCATCGACGTGATCATCCGCAGAAACCATTTCCATCACTGCACCAGAGGGCTGTGGCTGGACTGGCAGGCCCAGGGGACCAGAGTGACCCAGAACCTGTTCCACGACAACACCCTTCCCTTCGATGAGAACGCCAGCCCGGAGAATCTGGACGGGGTGGGGGAGGATATCTTTATCGAGGTGTCCCACGGCCCCACGCTGGTGGACCACAATATTCTCCTGTCGGACTACGCCATGAAGCTGCCCACCCAGGGAGTGGCGGTGGTGCACAATCTGATCGCCGGCTCCTTCACGGCGGTGGGCCGGGGTGTGGACAACGGGACGGAACACTATGCCTCCCCCAGATACACGCCCTACCATGTGCCCCACCGCACCGAGGTGGAGGGCTTTATGACGATTCTCCACGGGGATATGCGGTTCTATAACAATATCTTTATCCAGAAGCCCATCCGTCCCGGCATGAAACAGGTCCATGAGGCCATGCTGGGCAATCCCTGGTCGGAGGGGGATCTGATCGCGGGCACCCTGGCCTACGAGGATTATCCCAGCTGGGAGGAATATCTGGCGGGCTTTGAGGGATACTGCGGTATGGGATCGTCGGGCAAGCGGGATATTTACTACAAAAAGCTGCCGGTATGGGCCGCGGGCAATGTCTACTTCAACGGAGCGGTGCCCACCTCCCGGGAAAAGGACGCCCTGGTGGACCGGGAGCATGAAATTTTCATTGGCCTGGAGGAAGAAAATGGACAATGGAGGCTGAAAACCAACGTCTATGACTTCCTGCGGCAGACAAAATGTGTTATGATTTCTACAGAGACGCTGGGGATGGCCTTTGAGCCGGAGGAGAAATTTGAGAATCCGGACGGCACGCCCATTGTATTCCGGCAGGATTACTTCGGAGGCCCCCACCGTCCCTATCCGCTGGCAGGCCCCTTTGCCTCTCGGGAGGCGGCAGAAAAGCCGCTGGCGGTATCATAAACGAGATTTGGAGGAAAGCGCTATGGTCAGGGAATATCATGTGGCGACGACAGGAAAGGACTGGGGACCGGGGACGGCGGAGCGGCCCTTTGCCACCATTCAGAGAGCGGCGGACGCGGCGATGCCGGGGGATACGGTCATTGTACACGGCGGTGTGTACCGGGAGTGGGTGGATCCGAGGATGGGCGGAAACAGCGACCTGGAGCGGATCACCTACCGCGCGGCGGCGGGAGAGAAGGTGGTGATCAAGGGCTCCGAGCGGATCACGGGCTGGGAGAATACGGAGGGCACCGTCTGGAGGGCGGTGATTCCCAACAGCCTCTTCGGAAATTTCAATCCCTACAGCACCTATCTGTACGGAGACTGGATGGTGGGGCCTCAGTATCCCACCATCCATCTGGGGGATGTGTACTTAAACGGAAGGTCCTTCTTTGAGGCGGCCAGCCTGGAGGAGGTAAGGCAGGCGAAGCGGCGGGAGACCGGCTATCATCTGCCCTGGGCCCAGTATCAGGAGCCCATACCGCATCCGGAGGATACGGTTTACCAGTGGTACGCCCAGGTGGACGAGGAAAATACGGTGATCTATGCCAATTTCCAGGGGGCGGACCCCAACGAGGAGCTGGCGGAGATCAATGTGCGCGAGTGCGTCTTTTATCCCAGGGAGGCGGGAAAGAATTACATCACGGTGTCCGGCTTTGAGCTGGCTCAGGCCGCCTGCCCCTTCGCTCCGCCCACCGGGGACCAGCCGGGACTGATCGGCACCCACTGGAGCAAGGGCTGGATCATCGAGGGAAATCACATCCATGACGCCAAGTGCGGCGGGGTCAGCCTGGGAAAGGATGAGAAGACCGGGGACAATCTCTTTACGAAAACCAGGAGAAAGCCGGGCTACGCCTACCAGTTTGAGGCGGTGGGTCGGGCCCTTTCCCAGGGCTGGAGCAAGGAGACGGTGGGATCCCACATTGTACGGAATAATGTGATCCATGACTGCGGTCAGAACGGGATCGTGGGCCATCTGGGCTGTGTGTTCAGCGAAATCTACGGCAATGAGATTTACCGGATCGCCACCAAGCATGAGTTTTTCGGCTACGAGATCGCGGGCATCAAGTTCCACGCGGCCATCGACACCCAGATTTACCGCAATTATATTCACGACTGCACCCTGGCCATATGGCTGGACTGGGAGACCCAGGGGACCAGAATCAGCCGGAACCTGATGGAGGGCAATATCCGGGATCTGATGGTGGAGGTGTCCCATGGCCCCTACGTGGTGGACAACAATATTTTCTGCTCCCCCTACAGCTTTGAAAACGCCTCCCAGGGCGGCGCCTACCTGCACAACCTGGTGCTGGGCAACATGAAGCACTGGATCGTGCTGGACCGGTCCACCCCCTACCACCTTCCCCACTCCACAGCCATGCTGGCCTCCTCCTTTATTTACGGAGGGGACGACCGGTTCTGCCAGAATATTTTTGTGGGCGGGGCGGACACTCTGGGGGAGGAGCAGGGAGTCTCCTGCGGCACGGCGGCCTTTGACGGCCATCCGGCCTCCTATCAGGAGTACATTGACCTCATCGAGAAGGCCTATCCGGGAGATGAGGACCTGTATGTGAAGGTGAAGCAGCCGGTCTACATCAGCCGCAACGTGTATCTGGGCGGCGCGAAGGGCTACGCGAGGGAGGAGGAAGGCTTCCACAGCCCGGAGGGGCTAAACGCCGCGATCCGAAGGGAGGAGGACGGCGTTTATCTGGAGCTTCAGGTGCCGGAGGCGGTGCTGAGCCAGAGAGCCGGGGTGCTGGGGACGAAGGACCTTGGCGGCACCAGACTGGCGGAGGAGCTTTTTGAGAATCCCGACGGCACCCCCATCACCTTTGATGTGGATTACCTCGGAGAAAAGCGGAGGGAGGACCATGTGATCCCCGGCCCCATCAACGATCTGAAGCCTGGCCGCAACCGGATTCGGGTGTGGTAAGGTATCTTGCGGCTTTGTTACGGACAGATGACATAATTGGCATGAGAGGAGGAAATGGAAATGATTTTGTATGTAAACGGGAACGCGGCCCGGGAGGGAAACGGCAGCAAGGAGACGCCCTTCCGGCACATCAATGACGCGGCGAAGGTGGCGAAGCCCGGGGATGAGGTCCTGGTGGCCCCGGGCATCTACCGGGAGTATGTGGATCCGGTAAACGCCGGCACGCCGGAGGCCAGGATCACCTACCGCAGTGAGACGCCCCTGGGCGCTGTCATCACCGGTGCGGAGGAGATGAGGAGCTGGTCTCATTATCAGGATAACGTGTGGGTGTGCCGGGTGGACAACGGCGTCTTTGGCGGCTACAATCCCTACACCACCTTTGTGGGGGGAGACTGGTATTTCGCCCCGGTGGTGAGGCATACGGGAGCCGTGTATCTGAATGACCGCCAGCTCTACGAGGCAGAGTCCCTGGAGGAGTGTATCCGGGGAGAGGTGTACGCCCCCTCCTGGGAGCCGGAGTGGTCCGTGTACAAGTGGTACACGGAGCAGGAGGGCAATGAGACGGTGATTTACGCCAACTTCCAGGGCAAAAATCCCAACGAGGAGAAGGTGGAGATCAATGTCCGCCGAAACTGCTTCCTGCCCTCAAAGACGGGGGTGGGGTACATCACCTTCAGCGGATTTCAGGTGAATAAGGCGGCCACCACCTGGGCGCCTCCCGCCGCCTACCAGGACGGGATGATCGGAGTCCAC